>DATNQS010000158.1:0-8943 GCA_036703925.1 Candidatus Sericytochromatia bacterium | reverse complement strand
GAACGAGAACCCGTACCCACCTGCGATCGCCGCATGGATGTCACTGCTTCTTGCTGTTCACGCAGTTTTAATTCGTAGAGTTTTGCCCGCAGAATTTGCATGGCACGTTCGCGGTTTTGGAGCTGCGATCGCTCTTCTGTGCAAAAAATCCGAATCCCAGTTGGCTTGTGCATCAAGTCAACGGCGGTCTCCACCTTGTTAACGTTTTGTCCACCAGCACCGCCCGATCGCGCCGTGGTCAGTTCGATCTCTTTGGGGTCGATGTGAATCTCTACCTCATCCACTTCCGGCATAATTGCCACCGTTGCCGTAGACGTATGCACACGACCAGACGCTTCTGTCAGAGGCACACGCTGCACCCGATGAACGCCTGCCTCAAACTTGAGCTTGCTATACACACGATCGCCCTGAATCTCAAGGATGGCTTCCTTACAGCCCCCCATATCAGCCAACGACTCACTAACCAGTTTCACTCGCCAGTTTTGAGTTTCGGCATAGCGCGAATACATCCGCACCAGATCTCCCGCCCAGATACTTGCCTCGTCGCCGCCTGTTCCAGCACGAATTTCTAACATGATGTTCTTGTCATCATTGGGATCGCTTGGCAGCAGCAAAATTTTGAGACGTTTTTCTAGTTCAGCAGTTTTGGCTTCAAGTTCGTCGGCTTCTGCGGCTGCCATTTCATGCAGTTCTAAATCGCCACCTGCCTCCTTCACTATTTGCTTTGCTTCGGCAAGCGATTGTTGAGTTATTTTCCAATCAGCAAACGTATTAACGACTTCTTCGAGTGACGATCGGCTCTTTGCCACCCGCTGAAATTCACCAGGATCTTTTGCTACGTCTGGGTCTGCTAAACGACGAGTCAGCTCATCAAACGTTTGCTCAACCGATCGCAGCTTATCCAGTAGATATGCTTCAGCCATAGGACAAAACTCTCGGAAACAATAGAATAAAATACTGACTTATAATTTGAGATCACAGATACACGCTTGAACAGTTTAACGCTCAAGCGTGTATGTCTCATCTAAAAATCAGCCGCTTCTACCGTCTCTTCTTCTTCTGAGGCTGTGCGTCTGCCCCCTCTTCGCCCTCTAACATGCCGTACTTACGTAAGAAGCGATCAACCCGACCTTCGGTATCAATAATCTTTTGCGTACCCGTGTAGAAGGGGTGATTTCCAGACCAAACATCAACGTGCAGTTCAGGCTTGGTAGAACCAATGGTCATCACCACTTCACCATTGCAAAAAACTTTTGCGTCGGGATACCACTTGGGATGAATATCAGGCTTAGGCATTATTAACTCTCCAACTTCTCCATCTCATTAATTAATCTTAGCGTTCAACCCCTAGTCTTATTAAAAGCAGTAGTTGATACCTGAATGCCAGCAGCTTTCTACCGCTTCGAGAATTGAGGTGCTTTACGCGCTTTGCGTAACCCGTACTTCTTCCGCTCTTTAGCACGGGGATCACGAGTTAGATAGCCTTCAATTTTCAATGGCTTGCGATTATCTGGGTCGAGTTGACATAGTGCTCGCGCCACACCCAAACGCATTGCATCAGCTTGCCCTGTCAAACCACCCCCATGAGCATTGACCAGAATATCGTACTCACCTTCTAGCCCCAACGTTTCCAATGGCGCTTTGGTAGCCGCTAAGTAATCGGCATTGAACTGGAGATACAAATCACCAGGCTTGCCATTGATGGTTAACTGACCAGTACCAGGCACCAAACGTACCCGAGCTACTGCTGTTTTACGACGACCCGTTCCTAAATAAACGACTCGTCCTTGGTCAATGGCTTGCATTAGTGTTGTTCTCCTGGAATAGTCTGAATTGCTAGAACTTGAGGCATTTGAGCCTGATGGGGATGGTCGGCACCTGCGTAGACTTTGAGCTTTGTGAAAAGCTGCCGTCCTAAAGTAGTCTTAGGCAGCATTCCTTTAACGGCTTGTTCAATAATGCGCTCCGGTATCCGTGCCTGAAGTTTGGCGAAGGTTTCAGTCTTCATGCCGCCAGGACGACCAGAGTGACGACGGTACAGTTTCTGGCTACGTTTTCTGCCAGTCACATCAACTTTCTCAGCGTTGATCACAATGACAAAGTCGCCTGTATCCATATGAGGCGTGAATGTTGGCTTGTTTTTGCCGCGTAATACAGTCGCAATTTCGCTAGCCAGACGACCCAGTCGCTGGTCTGCTGCGTCAACAATGTACCAGTTGCGCTCAATGGAATCGATGGGTGGAAGGTAAGTCTTGGTCATAATAGTCTCGTGTGCTTGAAATGTGAATGGGCATTACGGGCAGTAGACAGGGTTAAGGTCTTAGATGACCAGCGATCGCTCAGGAAATGGCGCTAAGGACAGCGCTGGCTGAGTGTCATACCAGACCTCGGGGGGAAAGGGAAACTCTGCGTAGCCAACCCGCAGTAAGCAAAGCCCTTGTGCTGGAGCGGCATACTTTACCTGGTCTCGGTGTTCCTGTTTCCAGACCTCAGTAAAGCTGCCAGGCGATCGCACGCCACGCCCAACCTGTACTAACATTCCTACTAACAGGCGCATCATGCCGTAGAGAAAGCCGCTTGCCTGCACTTCAATATAAACTAGTGCCCCATCACGCTTACATTCTGCCGCCTGAACATCAACCCAGGAGTGAGGACGATCTGACCCAGCACGATGAAAAGCTGCCAGATGATGCCGCCCAATCAGTGGCAATAATGCATCCCGAATGAGCGATTCATCTAGCGGTTCGTAGTAATAGTGCCACGCAAAGGGACGAACAAATAAGTTGGGGCAGGGATCGGTATAGAGCGTGTAGCGATAGCGCCGCCAAATCGCTGAAAACCTAGCATGCCAAGTAGAATCCACGATCGCCGAGGCACGAATTAAAATGTCGTCTGGCAGTCGAGCGTTAAGAATAGCTGCCCAACGGTGGGCTGGAATATGTGCAGGTGCATCAAAATGGGCAACCTGTGCCGCTGCATGAACGCCAGAATCAGTTCTGCCAGCCGCATAAATGCGCACAGGGAATCCCAGTACTGCTTCTAAAGTCGTTTCAATTTCTTCCTGCACAGTGCGATGCTTGGGTTGTCGCTGCCATCCATGAAAACGAGTACCCAGGTATTGGATTACCAGGGCAACTCGTTGTGTCAGTAGAGAAGCAGAAGACAGCATGAAATTAGGTCAACTCAATGATTGCCATCTCGGCATTATCGCCGCGACGGTGAACAGTACGAATGATGCGAGTGTAGCCGCCTTGGCGATCGCCATAGCGAGACGCTGCTTGCTCAAACAATGCATGGACTAACTGCTTATCAAACAGGTAACTTATCGCTTGCCGACGTGCTGCCAGAGAACCGTCCTTGGCTAACGTAATCATACGGTCTGCCTCAGAGCGCACAGCACGAGCGCGGGTTTTGGTCGTTTTAATGCGACCATTGCGAATTAACTCTGTCGTCAACGAACGTAGTAGAGCACGACGTTGATCAGCAGGTTTACTAAGTAGAGGAACACGACAGCGGTGACGCATAAAACTTCACGTTAAGTTTAGTAGTTGTTAATCTATTACTTGTCAGTAACAAGTAGTCATTAGCAAGCAAAGTCTGAATCGCTAGCTAGATTTGGAAGACTTTTCCTGCGGTAGAGTAATGCCTAAGCGCTGCTGTAAAGCCTCAACCACTTCTTCAGCGGACTTCTGACCAAAGTTTTTGATTTCTAGCAAATCTTCTTGGCTATAGTCCAGCAAGTCTGCCACCGAGTTGATCTGAGCGCGCTTCAAACAGTTATAAGCACGTACCGAAAGTTGAAGTTCTTCGATCGGAATTTGATTAGCCGGATTTTCTTCATCCCCATCTTCTTCGTCTGATGGCTCAAAAGTAATCTCTTTAAGAGGGTTAAACAAATCAACTAAGATGTTTGCTGCTTGGCTTAACGCTTCCTGTGGTGTCAGGCTACCGTTCGTCCAAATCTCCATAATTAGGCGATCGCGCTCAATCAAACCACCAGCTCTTGCATCTTCTACAATGTAATTCACTTTGCGAACTGGCATAAAGAGTGAATCAATTTGCAGAAAATCTAAAGCGGCTGTCTCATCTCGGCCTCTTTCGACTGTGCGATAGCCCTTTCCTCGCTCGATCCGAAACTCCATCTCCAAAGTCGAACCTGCCGACAATGTAGCGACATATTGATTCGGATCAACGAGTTCTACTTCGGACGGCAAGTCAAACTGATCTACCGTGACAGTCGCAGGACCTTGCGCCAGCAAGCGACCAATTTGCGGCTGAGAAGAATGGCTCTTGAGCACAACTTTCTTCATATTCAGCAGAATATCGAGAACGTCTTCGCGCACTCCCGGAATCGTAGCAAACTCGTGATTCACACCGGCAATACGTACGGCAGTAACGGCTGCACCCTCTAAATTCGACAGCAAGACACGCCTGAGAGCATTGCCTAATGTGATACCCTGCCCGCGTTCCAGCGGCTCAATGACAAAGCGGCTATTCTGGCTCTGATCCCGTTCCGTTTTAGATTCAACGCATTCGATCTGAAACTGTGCCATGTAGCAACCTCCCCGCTTCTTAGTGAAAGGCAAACGCCTTACTGACTCAACTTTGAACGTACGAACAATGTGACATGTGAATAACGAAGTCGTTATGAAGAGTAATGCTATAAGCTCACAACCTCACACATATCTAAACCAACATTATGAAACCGAGCCTAACTAAACTCGGCGACGCTTTGGAGGGCGGCAACCATTATGTGGAATTGGTGTTACATCTCGAATGAGAGTGATCTCTAATCCAGAGCCTTGAAGCGCACGGATTGCTGTTTCCCTACCAGCGCCAGGACCGCTAACCATTACTTCAAGTTGGCGCATACCTTGATCGGCAGCACGCCGAGCGGCACTTTCTGCCGCTGTTTGTGCTGCAAAGGGAGTACCTTTTTTTGCACCCTTAAAGCCACTAGAGCCAGCAGATGCCCACGAGATAACTTCTCCGTTTGTATCTGAGATCGTCACGATCGTATTGTTAAACGTGGATTGAATGTAGGCTACGCCGCTCGGTACATTCTTTTTCTGCTTACGTGCTCCGGTTTTTCGAGCTGGTTGTCGCGCCATATCAGTTCTCTAATTTTGTGTGTAACGTGTTTGACTAAAAATGTACTAGTAGCTCTAACGTCAACTAAAAGCGCAAGCCTATTGCCGCTAAGCGAAGCGATTACTTCAACGAGCTTGCACTAGCTAACAACTACTTACTTCTTACTAGGTGCCTTTTTCTTACCAGCTACTGTACGACGACCGCCTCGCCGAGTACGAGCATTTGTACGAGTGCGTTGACCACGAACCGGAAGACCAAGGCGATGACGACGACCGCGGTAAGTACCAATATCCATCAACCGCTTGATGTTCATCGACTCCAAGCGCCTTAGATCACCTTCAATTTGGTAGTTCTCTTCAACTTCTTCGCGCAACAAAGAAACATCAGCGTCGCTCAAATCTTTGACGCGAGTATCCGGGTTAACACCTGTTGCTTTCAAAACGTCTTGGGAACGGGTCAGCCCGATTCCATATATATATGTGAGACCAATCTCGATCCGCTTGTCGCGAGGTAAGTCTACTCCGGCAATCCGTGCCACGCTATTCTCTCCCAGTCTTCTACTACTAAACTTTCAACTCTTGCCTGCTAGCTTCTTGCACTCGTCGAGAACGCCTCTAGCAGACCCTGTCTTGGTATCTGCCTTAGCCCTGACGTTGCTTATGCTTCGGGTTTAGACAGATCACCATCACTCTGCCGCGACGACGAATAACGCGGCACTTCTCACAGATCTTACGAACAGATGCCCGGACTTTCATGACTCGTTTTCGCCAGTATTACAAACGTTATATACTATCAAAAGCAGCTGGTAATTGTCAAATATTTGTTCTAAGTTTCTAATCTTTAGTACCCTCAGGCGAAAATCGCGACCCATCACTAAACTACTTTTTATTTCGTAAGCGATACGTGATGCGACCTTTAGTTAGGTCGTAAGGTGTCAACTCGACCTTGACTCGATCGCCCGGAAGGATTTTGATGTAATTGCGGCGAATCTTGCCAGAAATGTGAGCTAGGACATTAAACCCGTTGTCAAGGTTGACTCGGAACATGGCGTTAGGCAGTGATTCGGTAACCGTGCCTTCCATTTCAATTAGATCTTGTTTTGACAATGTGCTCTCCTCTACTAATTAGTGATCAAACTTGGTTCCTTAGCATTTTTTGATAACGTTTCTTCTCTGAGTTTAAGTCATTAACTTTAAGTATGGCAGCGCTAGCGTATGAGCAACTATGAGGAACCAGCGTCATAGCGACGGCGTGAAGAGAGAATAAAAGCTACTGCCTTTTAAGTACCGGTTAAAAATCAACAACTGTCTTTCTTTACCAGCTCTCTAAGTTCGTCAGTCACAGCCTCTGGGGTAATATTGCCATCAATGGACAAAAACTTATGTTGACTCTGATAAAAGTCAATCAACGGAGCCGTTTGGTTATGGTAGACCTGTAAGCGTCGCCGAATAACTTCTTCTGTATCATCCTGTCGTCCGCGCCCAAGCATTCGCTGCACAAGCACATCATCTGGAACATCTAAGTTGACTGCATAATCGTACGCTTGGGAAATATCTGCTAGCAATTCATCCAGAAAGGCAGCCTGAGCGACATTGCGAGGAAAACCGTCTAAAATCCAACCATTTTTCGCATCTGACTGACTTAATCGATCGCGGATTAGATCGATTACAAGCGGATCAGGGACAAGGTTGCCCTGATCCATATAGGACTGTGCTTTTAAACCTAACGGAGTTTTTGAGGCAACTGCCGTTCGTAAAATATCCCCAGTAGAAATATGTGGAATATGGCTAAACGCTGCTAAAGCCTTCGCCTGGGTTCCCTTACCTGCCCCCGGAGCACCGAGAAAAATGAGACGAGCCACTACTGCTTCACCATTCCTTCGTAGCGCTGGGAAATCACGTAAGTCTGCACTTGCTTGGCAGTATCGATCGCCACGCCCACTAGGATAAGCAGAGAAGTTGCACCAATGCCCTGAAACGTTCTCACGTTGGTTGCTCCCTCTACGGCTGTTGGTACAATTGCTACCAAGCCGAGGAAGATCGCCCCTAAGAATGTGAGGCGATTCAAAACGCGCTCAATATAATCACTGGTTGCTTTACCTGGGCGGATGCCTGGAATGCTTGCTCCCATTTTCTTTAAGTTTTGGGACATATCAACGGGATTAACGACCAGGGACGCATAAAAATAGCTGAAGAAAAGAATTAAAAGCAAATAGAGACCAGCATGAATCCACGGCATACTGCCGTTAGGGCTAAGGTAATTTGCAATTTGAATGGCAGTCTCATTCTTTGTAAACTGAGCCAGCGTCACAGGAAGAACCAATACAGCAGAGGCAAAAATGATGGGCATAACCCCACCTTGATTAAGCCGCAACGGCAGATAACTGTTGCGCTCCATATAGGTTCGCCGCCCAACCTGACGACGTGCTGAGATGATGGGAATACGACGGCTGCCTTCTTGAACAAAAACAATACCCACAATCATGACGAGAAAAACGACGAGCAGCATAACAACGCCACCCACCACATTACGATCGCCGCTCTGTGCTAGCTCTAATGTTTGACCCACTGAGCGTGGCAAGCTGGAAACAATGTTGACAAAGATCAGCAGTGAGGCACCGTTACCAATGCCTCGCTCGGTGATTAATTCACCCACCCACATGACAAACATTGAGCCAGCCGTAAGTGCTAGTACCACTTGCACAACAAAAAGTGGACCCCAGTTATCGGCGTAAGGACGAACCCAAACAGCAATACCAGCGCTCTGAACGATCGCCCAACCTAGTGCGACATAGCGGGTGATCTGCGAAATCTTACGGCGACCTGCTTCACCTTCATTTTTCTGCAAATTTTCGAGCGCTGGCAACGCTGAGGTTAAAAGCTGCAAGATAATAGACGCATTAATGTAAGGCAGAATGCCAAGTGCAAAGATTCCCAACGCCGCAATGCCGCCACCAGAAAACACATCCAGGAAGCCAATCAAGGGGCTATTTTGAATGCTTTGGGAAAAAGCAGCCCTATCAATGCCCGGTAAAGGTAAAAACATACCCAACCGGATCAGGATGAGCATACCGATGGTAAGGAGTATGCGACCGCGCAGTCCTGCCGCCTGAGCCATCTGGGCAAACGTTTCTTGAGCACTTGGTGTTCTATCTCGACTACTATCCATGAAGCAGTTCCTCTACGTTTATGTCGTTTGGGAAAGGAGTTTCACAGCTGCCTCTCATTCACCTGCTTGAGCTTAGTACTGTTAACCAAAACATAAGCAAGAAAAAATAGACGCAGCGTGACACGACTTAGTCAGCACCAAGCAGTTCCCATGTGCCACCCGCTGCTTCAATCTTAGCGCGAGCAGAAACACTAAAAGCAGCAGCTCGTACCGTCAGGGGTACTGTTACCTCACCATCACCTAGCAATTTAAGCGGACCATCATCATTCGTGACAATGCCAGCCTCAAGCAGTGAAGTGAGAGTAACATCTGTGTTAGCAGGCAACGTCGACAAAGCACCGATGTTAATAATGGTGTAGTCTGTACGATTGATGATTGGAAAGCGCTTCAACTTTGGCAAACGACGGTAAAGAGGGATCTGCCCACCTTCAAAGCCAGGACGGGTCGGACGACCCGATCGCGATTTTTGCCCCCGCATACCAAAGCCGCAGCTTGCCCCCTGTCCAGCCGCAATACCGCGACCCACTCGTCGAGAACGCTTCTTGGAGCCATCTTGTGGCGTAATGTCATCAAGTCTCATAGTTTTTCCTGGATGATTGTTAGCTGCCAGTGGTTTAGTGATTAGTTTTAGCCTTGACCACTAAAAGCCAACAACTAAAAACGAATCGCTGCTTAAGCGTAGAG
>DATNQS010000157.1:0-5401 GCA_036703925.1 Candidatus Sericytochromatia bacterium | reverse complement strand
TGCGGCATCCGGCGCGATCGCCTTCTGTGCCACAGGGCAAGCAGGTACGTGTACAGACTCCGATCGGGCAACCTGGAGCCAGCGCCCCTCAGCCGCAATGTAGCCAAGCTCGGCAAGATACATCCGATCGTCCGTCCGAATTGGGAGATGTCGGTCTTGAGCCTGAGCCTCACAATCAAACTCCTGAAGACTTTCTGGCGGTTGTCGCCTGGTGTCAATGCCCGTTACGTCGTAGAGCCGTATCACCAGCTTCTGGGCACCTTGCTGCTGTAGTGATGCGTGTGCCTCAGCAGGGATTTCCCAGTAGGCATACGCATTCTTGCAGTCGCGAGGCACCAGAATTAAACGACTGTTGCCCACTGGTTGGATGGCTCCGAGTAGTGGCGCAGCGACATCAGCAATGGGCACGATCGACGCTTCTGTCGGTAGCGGCTCTACTGTCGGCATAGGATCAACTGTAGGAGGAAAGCCCTCTTCAATGTCTTCCTCTAGCTCCGGTTCTGCTAGCTCAGGCTCGGCATCACGATTTTTTAGTACCCACCAAACAAAGCTGCCTAAGAGCGGTAGCGCCAATAACCAGACCCACGACTTTGTTGGTTCGTCAGTGTCTCCGTTTACGCTGGGGGCTAGTGCCACTGTTGACGGCACAGCGGGCGCATCAGATGACACCGGCTGAGGACTCGGAATCGTTTCTTGCGGACTAGAGGACGCAACATCCGGGTTCGTTACGCTCGCTATTGCTTCTTTCCGCGCTGTCTCAATGGTTTGGCGACTCACAGGTGCAGCGGCGTAACCCAAGAACGCTTGCGCTGGGAGATTTGGCTGTGGTCCTTTATAAACGTAAATCAGTGGTTGGGAAAAGGGATATTTGGGGTTGCTCGGCAGCGTGTTGTTAATCGGGACGATTCGCACATTGCTGTAGTCTTTCAGTTGGTCGGCGATCGCATAGCCAATGCCACTTGTTTTCAGTGCCTCCACGACCTGGCTAGTGCTATCTTGCCCAAGCTGTTGGGCAGTTTTCCCTGTAGTAAAGGGTGCCTGCTTAAAAACTGGATAGTTGCGAAAGGCTTGGCGAGTGTCGCTGCTATCGGGGCGATCGATAAACCGAATGGGACCCGGCTCACCACCAACTTGAGCCCAGTCTTTAATCTCGCCTCGAAAGATTTTGGCGAATTGCTCAAACGTCAGCCCGCCCTTAAACGGATTTTCGGCACCCACAATGATGGCGATTTTATGCCGTGAGACTGGCACCGCTACTAGCCCTTGCGCCTTTTCTTGCGGCATGAGCGTACGACCGATCGCCGCCAGGTCAGCATTGTTATCCATCAAGTCTTTGATCGCTGGACCGGTGCCCTGGGTATTCAGTTCAACCTTCGTACCAACGAATCGCTGCTCAAAGCGTTGTTTCAGCGCCTGGTTGATCGTCCCCATACCGCTGGAACCACCAATGCGAATTGAGGTGCCTACAGGTACGTTTGTTGGGAGCGGAAAGGCGATCGTACTAGCCGTCTGACCCAGGATCGGATTAACCAGCAATATGCTTGCTAGCGGTCTAGCCATCGCCTTGGACGCGACAATGCCAACCGCACTTGCAGCAAAAGACAGTGTAAATAGTATTGTCAGGGAGACGATTGCAGTCTCTTGCTTACGCAACCTCGTCATATCAATAACCCTGATCCCTTGGTACTAACCCTTAACAAGTAACACAACAATCATGCGGTGCCAATCCTACAGCGTTGGAGAATCATTGCACGGCAGAAGGTAGAAGGCAGAGGGCAGAAGGTAGAAGGTGAGGGCAGGAGGCAGAAGGACAAAGGAGGAGATCAAAGGGAGTCTTCAACTTGCTGTAGTATCAGGGCACAGTAATTTCAGCGGCTAGTACATGGGTCAGCGTATTGATCTGATTTTGGTGCCGCAAGGGACAGAATATCAAGCCGTCTGTCGGGGCATCCGTCGGGCAGCAGCAACAACTGTTTTGCCTATCCCGATCGGGTCAGCACCCTTGCGTCAGTACTTGCACGATCAGCAGAAAGCGGGGCGCATTGTTGCTGGACAGCAGCTTTTGGTGATGGGGTTGTGTGGTGGGCTCATACCGCGACATGCGATCGCCGATGTAGTGCTGTATCGAGAATGCGTTGATCGCACACATCCTGCGTCAGTGCTGCCCTGTGATACAGCTCTTACCGACTGGCTGCACACAAAACTGACAGCGCCAGCATTGGTTAGAGCCTTAACGAGCGATCGCCTGGTCTCGTCTGCCCAAGAAAAACACGAGTTAGCCCAAGACTATGCGGCTGATGTTGTCGATATGGAAGGCTTTGCTGCACTGGACAGCCTTTGCCAACTAGGCGCAACGGTTGCCATGCTGCGCGTTATTAGCGATAACGCACAGCATGATCTTCCCAATCTTGCTAACGCGATCGATCAGGATGGTGCCCTGCAACCTCTACCATTAGCGTGGGGTATGGTGAAACAGCCGATCGCGGCAATGCGGCTCATTCGCGGCTCTCTCCAAGGTTTGAAAAGACTGCAAGCCGTAGCCGAACGCATTCTGTAAAAATATAGTCTGTACAAATCTGTAAAAAACAGTCGTGCAAAAGGGCAGAACACCTCCAGGTGACAACACTGCGTTTTGGTGCCGCTTCTTTCCTCACGTGGTCTTAGCTGCAACACCGTATCGCTGCGCTATGCGATCGCCAGCTCTCACTTCCACTCCCCCTTGAGAAACATCACAGCCTAGACACTAAACTTATGACAATTGTTATCTATGATTGATTGGCTAGATCGTTGGATGACTCCTCTTCCGGCTGACCATCCGCTCGCCAACCTGCAACATGAACACAGCGACCAATATTCCGCTTTTGATTGGCATCAACCTTGTGCTGATTGCCATCAATGCCTTTTTTGCTGCCGCAGAGATTGCTCTTGTCTCAGCGAGTGATGTGAGGTTACAACTCCTGGCTGATCAGGGTAGCCGTCGTGCCCGACTGGTGCTGGCAACTACAGCAGACAGCACCCGCTTTTTGGCGACGATTCAATTAGTGATCACCCTCACAGGCTTTCTCAACGGTGCTTTCGCGGCTGAAAACTTGGCGACACCACTGGCAGAGGTGTTAAGTCCATTTATCCCCCCAGCGACAGCCGAAAAAGTGGCGCTAGTGGGGGTGACGGTTGCGATCGCCCTTGTTAGTCTCATCTTTGGCGAACTGGTGCCTAAAAAGCTCGCAATCCGTCATGCTGAGTCCTTTGCGCTGGTTTGCATTCGTCCGCTGCGTCTGCTGCAAAAGCTAACCGCTCCTGTGGTCAAGCTCGTGAGCCTCACCACCAACTTGATCTTGGATCTGGCAGGCAACGCGGCGAACGAAGAAGAAGAAGCCATCAGCACGGAAGAAATTAAAGCGATGGTTGACGCTGGGCTTGCAGGTGGCTCAGTTGGCGAACAAGAACGACGCATCATTCATGGTGCTGTTGAACTTAGCCACATCACAGCACGGGCAATCATGGTGCCCCGAGTGCAGATTCAATACCTTAAAACCACTACATCCTTGCAAGATGCTTGCCAGATTGTGTCTGAAAATGCTCATACTCGCCTGCCCGTTTGCGAAGATGACCTGGACAATATCGTGGGCATTCTGCACGTCAAAGACCTCATTCGCCCCTTTCCTATCAGCTCAGAAGACGCTCCGGGCATCCAAGAGTTGCTCCGCCCCGTCCACTACGTTCCTGAAACGAAGCCTGCAACCGATCTTCTGGCAGAGATGAAGCAAAATCGGCTACATCTGGTCGTTGTGCAGGATGAGTTTGGCGGTACAGCCGGATTAATAACGCTAGAGGACGTTTTAGAAGAAATTGTGGGCGAAATTCGCGACGAATATGATGCAGAAGAAGAACGCGAATTTCGTCAGCTTAGTGAACATGAAGGCATCTTCAAAATTCGTGCTAGCATCGCGACCGTCAATAACGAGTTGAATCTTCAGCTGCCGCGCGATGAAGCGGCAACCCTGGCAGGCTTGTTTCTTGAAGAGTTGCAGCGTCCACCCGAAGCCAACGATAGTCTGCAAATTGACAACGTGCAGCTTACTGTGCTTGAAGATGGTCAGCGTGTGCGTGTCATTCTGGTGCAGATGCCAGAAATAGAGGGGGTGGATTAGGGCAGGCAAAAGGCTAAAGGTAAAAGGCTAAAGGCAAGTATTAAAGTCTGAACGCAAAGACCCGATCGCGATTTAAGGTAAACCGATGGCAGGCTCCTTCGAGAAAACCAGCATTGGATGGCAGTTGCGGCTGATGCAGCAGCGCGTGGGTGAGTGGTTAGAGCGGCTGTTTGCGCCTGTCGATCGCGCCCGTTTGCCTAATGAAATTTTGCCAGAGTGGTTACTGCGGCTGTTGTTTTGGGTGATTGCAGGGGCAATGCTGGGCTGGTTAGGCTGGCAGCTTTACACGTTCTTGCGCCCCTACCTTGGTGCCCTGGTGCCGTCACAACAGGGGCAGGTTGTTCAGCCTGAGCACACCGATCGCCCGTTGACGGTTGCAGAATGGCTTCGGCGATCGCGCACCTTTGCCCAGCAAGGCGACTACCGCGAAGCGTGCCGCGCCCTCTATATGGCTGCACTTCAACGCTTAAATGACACCGATCCCATCCCCCACGAAGCCAGCCGTACCGATGGCGAATACCTGCAAATTATCCAAACCCTACCCCGTTCCGCCCCTTACCAGGTGCTGATCCGCACCCACGAGCAGCTCTGCTTTGACAACGCCGAGATCTCAGCCGATGAGTTCGATCGCTGCCAACGCGCCTATCAAGACATTGAAACCGCTTGACAAGAGTTTTGAGTTTTGAGTTTTGAGTTCATTGATTTGAGCTTGCGCCAACCTCTTACTGCTTCTCCTCTTCCTCTCCCTTTGCCCTCTCTCCTCTCCCCTCACTCCTTGCCTATGACGCTCTCCAAGCGACAAATCTGGATACTCGCGATCGCCCTGGCTGCGCTGGTGATCATTAGTCTCTTTGCGGCTCCAGGTGGCAAGCAGCAGCAAAGTGGCTCCACTTATGGACGATCGCCTGATGGCTACGGAGCTTGGTATGCTTTCATGGAATCTAGAGGCATCCCGATCCAGCGCTGGCAGAAGCCGTTAAAGCTGCTATTCCAACCCAGCGAGCTAAAAACGCCGACGATCGAAACCGCTAATCCCAACCAAACCGCAGAGCCGCAGAGCCACAGAGCCGCAGAGCCAATCATGGCTGTTACTGGTTCTCCTGCCCTCGTTGCTTCCCCTGCCGCCTCTACCTCCTCCCCCATTACCCTGCTGCAAGTTAGCAGTGGTGAATCTCTCTCGGTGGCAAACGTGGCATGGGTCGAACGCGGTAATGTGCTGATACTACTAGGTGCGCGATCGCCAGTCACCA
>DATNQS010000156.1:0-3834 GCA_036703925.1 Candidatus Sericytochromatia bacterium | reverse complement strand
ACGGTCAATTCTGCCTGGGCGATCGCGGCTTGTACGCCTGTAGCCACGACAGATATCATCTCAAGTGTGCCAATCTCATCGGGCCGAAAGTTGCGAGTATGATGCACACCCAGCACCAGTCCCCACTGCTTGGGTTCTCCTAGCTGATCGGGCTGACGGGTAAAGACAGTTAAGTGTGGACTGAGGACACCCTCAGTGCCGCCAGACATGACGTAGAGAATCTGCTCGCTGCGATCGCGCCCGATCAATCCGCCAAGGTAAGTTTTGAGCGACTGGACAGCGAAGCCTCTGGTGAAATCATTGACACAGCCGTTGCCTTCAGTTTTGCCCAAAATTGCCACGATGGTGGAGGGGTCAAGCTGCTGGGTTTGAATCAAGGTATCAATCGCGCTGAGGTCGTCAGGAGAGCGCTGCGGCAGTTTGAAAACATTAACCTTCACGTTGTTTACTCCTGCCCGATCTGCGAAATCAGTTCGATCGGCTGCACTGGAACTGACTGATCAGCCATCGGTTCAAAAAAATGCGAAGAAAAGCCAAGCAGAGAAAACGCCCCGGTCTGATGCCAATTCACTGAGTATTGTACCTGCGGCAATCTATCGGTTAAAGTCATTGCAGAAAAGGCAAGCACCACAATTTTCACAGTTTACCGCGAAGAGCGATGAGGAGAAACTCTTCTTTAAGCTGGCTTATTGTACGATCGCTTGATTGATAATCAGGCAGATGCTGCTTATAGGGAAGCTACGAGTTCACGAGCCGCCTCTAGCGTCAGGGGTTTGTTGTAGAGTAATCCATCGGGTTCTTGATGAATTACATTGTTGAGCACGCCCAGATCAATTCCGACAAAACCGCTATCCACAATGAGTTGAGCAACGATCGCTTTGGCGTCACCATCATCACCACAGTAGAACAGGACATACGGTTCAGAGCGATGATGTTGATTGGCAAACGTTGCCGTGGGTAGGGTATTGTAAGCTTTGATAACTTTGGCTTGCGGTGCTTTTTGAGCTAATTCTAATCCTGAGCTGGTGTTAGGAAGCCGCTGAATTTGACCCGCTTCAGTCTGAATGTAAGGATTGGTCGCATCAATGATAATTTTGCCTTCAAGAGACTGCGCTGCCGCCAGGGCCTCATCAGTCGTCCAATAGTAAACCGCCAAGAAAATTACATCTGCAAAACTAGCGGCTTGGGCGATCGTGCCTGCTTGGGCAGTATTTCCAGCTTCTGCAACTAGCGAAGACAGCCTTTCAGGATGGCGAGAACTAAACAAGACTTCATGTCCTGCTTTTGCCCAAAGCGTTCCCACCGTGCCCCCAATTCCACCAGAGCCAATGACGCCAATTTTCATAATTTGATGCCTTTTTTTGCTTGTACTCTTCCCGTCCGTTAATCGGACCATTGGGCTTCAAACCAGTGATAGCTTGCACATTTTCGTCTAGAACTTGTTCTGCAACACTCATATCACCCTGACCCAAAAAATGTGTAACAAAGGTGTGAGCGATCGCTAAGTTTTGGCGTTCAATTTCAGTGGTCATAGGATAAAACAACAGGAAAGTTAGTAAACAATCTCTGCATCCGACTCTGGCTTAGCGTAAAAATTCCAGTAGTTTTCCGCAATGCTGTCAGGATTGTATTTCGGGTCGCTAGGATTGACGATGCCGCAAATCGTCACAGTTCCAACCCGAATGCCCTCTGGCTTTAATGCTTCAGCTAACATCTTTGCCAAGCTTCGGATGCCTGCTTTGCCGATAGAAAGTGAGGCAAAATCAGGACTGGGATACATCGAGAATCCACCTCCTGTAAATAAAATTGTTCCTCCTGCTTGGGCTTTCATTGCAGGCAGCACGGCTTGAGTTGCAATTAATGCGCCGACAACATTGGCTTTGAAGTCACTGGTTAAACGCTCTACAGTTTCGCTAAGAACAGGGTTCAGGCTGGAAACCGCGACGTTATAAACCAGCACTTCAGGACTTCCCAACTGCGCTTGGAGAGCCGCGATCGCGGCTCTCAATGAATCTTCATCGCCAGCATCGGCAACAAAGCTGTAAGCTCTGTAACCTTCGGCTTCTAAAGTGTTTTTGAAATCCTGTAGCTTCGCTTCGTTCCGGGCGATCATGGCGATCGTGAATCCTGCCTGGGCAAATCGACGGGAAACCGCTAGCGCCACACCCTCTCCCATTCCCACCATTACAAACAACTTCGGCATAGGTCAGTGTTGATTGACAGAGAGGTCTAATGGCAATCTAGCAGTATGCTATAAATTAATCAAATCGATTCTAAAAATGTTTAGTATTAATGAGATCGATTGACTTAGCCGCGATCGACTTAAATTTGCTCGTTGCTTTTGAGGCGTTGTTTGAGGAGCGGAGCGTGACCCTTGCGGCCCAACGTCTCCATCTCGGACAGCCTGCCATGAGTGCAGCTTTGGGGCGGTTAAGAACTTTGTTTGAGGATGAGTTATTCATTCGCATCGGTAAAGAGATGCAGCCGACGAGCAAAACCCTAGAAATTGCGCCAGGCATTTTGGCTGCCCTTCAGCAGGTTCGACAGACCCTAGAAGCAAGCCAGGTATTTGACCCCCGTTCGTCACAGCGGAGCTTTGCGATCGGCAGTTCAGATTACACCAGCTATGTAGCCCTGCCGAAGCTACTCCAGGTTTGTACTAAAACAGCAGCCGGATTAAATTTTCGGGTGATTGGATTTGAGAAAGACAGCGTCAGTGAGTTACTCCAACAAGGAGCCATTGATGTCGCACTGGGGGTGTTTGCCAATCTGCCACCTCATACCAGCAGCACTGCCCTGTTTCAAGAGCGGTTTGTTGGAATTGCGCGTCAGAACCATCCGGCGATCGTCAAGGGCAAAATACCTCTAGCAGCGTTTGCAGGTTTGCCGCATGCATTAGTAACGATTCGACGTGATGCAGTCGGTGAAATTGACAAAATCTTGGCAGGTCATGGGTTGCAGCGTCGCATTGCTGTCACGATTCCGCATATGTTGGTATTGCCAGCCGTGATTGCTACCAGTGATTTAGTGGCAGCAATTCCTTATCGGATTGCCACTCAACTTGCCACTTCCCACCGCTTGGAACTGTTTGAGCTTCCAGTCAAAATAGAGCCTTGGGTTGTATCAATGATCTGGAGCAGATTGGCAGATCAAGACGCTGCACAGGAATGGTTGCGTGAAACGCTAAAAACAGCTTGTCAGACATCATCAGGACTTACGCAAGTGACATCTGAATGGATGGATGCTTGAGTTGCTCCTTTAGATAATCTGAGAGCATTCCATGCTTGATCTGATAAATTGTTCTGCCAGTTCTATACGCGATGGCTTCGCCTCCTCTGGGCGCTTTGAGCCGAGTCCAAACGAGTAAGGCACAAGCAACAGGGTTGCGTTGAATTCGAGCTTTGCGACCCTGACAAGCCTCAACGCCTGTTAACTGCTTCAGCTCAAAGGTGTTACTCTTCAATCTTCCAGCGGATGCCCCACGCATCTTGTACAGCATCAGTGTCAGCCTGATCTAACTCATTGGTAGTGACAAAGTCCGTCCTGCGGGTAGAAACAGTGACGCGGAACAGTTTCACCTTCTTGTCTTTTGGGAAGCCGCAAACCTTGATGAGTTTACCTTGCTGCAACTCCTGAGTGCTCCAGATCAACGGACGGTTGTATCAGCGGTTGGACGTTGTCCCACAACAAGCGAGGCGTCAGCTTCTCGCCGCACAGATAGCGGTTGACCCGGTTATGACTGATGCCCTCAAGGTGTTCAGCCAAGTTCGTGATGGTGTAGTTAACGGGGCTGCTCAGCAAGTACTGGCAGTAGTCCAGTTGAGTGAAGCTCAT
>DATNQS010000155.1:0-4383 GCA_036703925.1 Candidatus Sericytochromatia bacterium | reverse complement strand
AATGTGAACTTTCGAAAAGTCAAGCGTTTGACATGGCTTGTGAAAGGCCAGTGAACCAAAAGCAATGCATCAGCGTGCTTGAAAAGGTTATTTGAAAAGGTTTTCCATATAACGAAAATCACGCTCAACCTCAGCCCATAGAGAGCGGTTGTGCGGATCGGTGCGAAGCGCTTTCTTTAGATAGATTCTAGCTTTGTCAAGCTGGCGCTCTTGAATAAGCTGCCGTCCCCACCGTTGATAAGCGATCGCCTGCCATTGCTTTACCTCTGAGTCTTGCGGAAGGCGACGGGCTAACCCTTCAATAAGGGCGATCGCCCGTGGAAAACGCTGCTCCTTTAGTAACTGCTGCAACTGCTGGTAGGAGTTGGTCTTGAGCTGCTGCTCTAGAGGCGACAAATTTGTGAATTGCAGGGGAGGCTGCTTACGCGTAATGCGGATATCGCCAGCCACTGGGGCAACTGGTGCTGTTCCTGATGCAGTAGCCTGACCCGTCTTTGGCACAGGCTCACCGCTACCAGTTTCAGACAGCAGCAACTTATAAGCTTCGGTTAGCTCAATAAACTTTTCTTTCGCTTGCTGATTTCCTGGATTGACATCTGGATGATATTGCCTTGCCAGCCGTCGATAGGATGCTTTGATCTCATCAAACGATGCACCAGACTTTAGCCCTAAGATGCGATAACACTCTGCAAGGTTCATTAAGATGAAAAATGGCAGAATTACTAGATTCTGCCACTACTGAGAAAAAAGATGCAAACAGGAAGGGATTAGGAAGCGGACTCAATCACACGATCGATTAAGCCATACTCTTTCGCTTCCTCCGCTGACATAAAGTAGTCGCGATCCATGTCCTTCTCAATCTTCGGAAGTTGCTGACCCGTGCGATCAGCATAGATCTGGTTAAGCTGCCGTCGGATACGGATAATTTCCCGTGCTTCAATTTCGATATCAGTTGCTTGCCCACGGGTGCCACCAGACGGCTGGTGAATCATGATCCGCGAGTGGGGTAAGGCTAGCCGTTTGCCTTTTGCGCCTGCTGCCAGCAAGAAAGAACCCATGGAAGCAGCTAGACCAACGCAGATAGTCACCACGTCGGACTTAATGTGCTGCATGGTGTCGTAAATTGCCATCCCTGCGGTGACAGACCCACCAGGAGAATTGATGTACAGCACGATATCCTTACCTGGATCTTCAGAATCCAAATAGAGCATTACAGCCACGATCTGGTTCGCAATTTCGTCATCGACATCTTTACCTAGGAAGATGATGCGCTCCCGGTAAAGACGGTTGTAGATGTCAATCCACTGTGTGTAGGGTTCTCCCGGCATACGGTAGGGAACCTTGGGAACACCAATTGGCATAAGAAGCTCCGTTGTTAGATAGTTTTGAGTTTTCAGTGATGAGTTTTGAGTTCAGTGCGGTAACTCAAAGCTTGCAACTTTAGAGGATGCCAGCGGGAAGCGGTACGGGGATGTCTTTTTCGCTTTCGAGGACACGATCGATCAGTCCGTATTCTTTTGCCTGTTCAGGAGACATATAGAGGAGCCGATCCATATCTTTGGCAATTCGTTCGATCGACTGTCCGGTGTTGTGAGACAAGATTTCCACCATCGTCGCTTTGTTCGCTAAAACTTCTTTAGCGCGAATCTGAATATCTGTTGCTTGCCCACGTGCGTAACTCTTGCTCTGATGAAGCACGATCGTGGCGTTTGGCAGGCTGACACGGAACCCCTTTGTGCCTGCGGAGAGCAACATCGCTGCCATGCCCATCGCCGAACCGATGCAAATCGTTTGCACAGGCGGCTTGATGTAACGCATGGTATCGCAGATAGCAAACGCTTCGGTTTCAAACCCGATCGGTTCGCCATCGTAACGCGAGGTGCCTGTGGAGTTGATGTAGATTTTGATCGGCTTCTCAGGATCTTCGTACTGAAGATAAAGCAGTTCTGCCACAATCAACTCAGTCACAGCAGGCACCAGCGGCATTCCCAGGTAAACAATCCGCTCTTTCAGCAGCAAGGAGGGCAAATCGGGCGGGGGGGTGCGATAGAAGGAATCACCACCACCATAGTAAGGAGACTGTGCGGCTTGAATGGATGAAGTCATAGCAGAGTTGCCTGGAACGTATTGCCTGAACGTGTGTCATCGGACGCATTGGCGCTGTCTTTACATACTAGCGTGACAGTTGGCACTGTGGAGCAGTAAGGGGGGTGGAGTGAAGAGGTGAAGGGTGAAGGGGTAGAAGGTGAAGGGCGAAGAGGTAAAGGGGTGAAGAGGTAAAAGGTGAGGGGATTCCTAGCTTTTGAGTGTTGGGTTTTTCGCCTGACTGCTTACGGTTGGCGATCCAGGGCGCTCTTCCTGACCGAACCCCTAGCACTTCGCCTATTCTAGGTATTAACCAGGCGATCGCTGTTTGCCCTTTGCTTTACCAGGAGTTTTGCACCATGAAAGTTGGTTTGCAGTCTGTTCTGAATGATGCGAATATCGATGCTGCTCAAGTGAATAGCCAGCGTCAGCTTTCGGTTTCGATCGCAGCGATTGCAGAAGCTGTAAGCCGCAGCGTGCCGCTGAATCTTTGCCTGATCCTGGATCACAGTGGCTCGATGAGCGGGCGATCGCTGGATACAGTGAAACAGGCGGCGATTCGGCTTGTTGATCGACTTTCACCGGGCGATCGTCTTACGCTGGTAGCGTTTGACCACAAAGCAAAGGTGCTGGTGCCCAATGAGGTCATCGACAACCCTGCTAGCATCAAGCTGCAAATTAACCAGCTAAAGGCAGGGGGCGGTACAGCGATCGATGAAGGCTTGCGGCTGGGCATTGAAGAGTTGGCAAAGGGCAAAAAAGACACGGTTTCTCAGGCATTTTTGCTGACCGATGGCGA
This sequence comes from Candidatus Sericytochromatia bacterium, assembly GCA_036703925.1. Classification (GTDB taxonomy): domain Bacteria; phylum Cyanobacteriota; class Cyanobacteriia; order Leptolyngbyales; family Leptolyngbyaceae; genus Stenomitos. The sequence continues at coordinate 1,499 of DATNQS010000155.1, read as the reverse complement.
GAATGAACATGGCGATAACGATCGCTGCCTGAAGCTGGCAAAGCTGGCAACCGACTATAATCTGACGCTGAATACGCTTGGCTTTAGCGATCGCTGGAATCAGGATGTGCTGGAAAAAATTGCGGATGCAGGCGGCGGTACACTGTCGTTTATTCAATACCCAGAACAGGCAGTGGCGGAGTTTGACCGCCTCTTTACCCGAATGCAGTCTGTAGGGCTGACAAATGCCCATCTATTACTGACGTTGGCACCCGATGTGCGCCTGGCAGAGATGAAGCCGATCGCTCAAGTGGCACCCGACACTATTGAATTAACGGTGCAGCAAGAAGCCGGGAAATACCTTGTGCGTCTGGGCGACTTGATGGTGGATGCGCCTAGAGTGGTGCTGGCAAATCTCTACATTGGTAAATTGCTAGCAGGTGAACAGCCGATTGCCCACGTTCAAATTCGTTGCGACGACCCTGCCTACAGTAAAGAAGGCTTACTCTCTGAGACGCTTACTGTTACGGCTCATGCCGTCTCACCCTACCAACCAGCGATTAATGTTGACGTGCAGCAACATATTCTAGCGTTGGCCAAATATCGGCAAACGCAAATTGCCGAAACGAAACTCCAGCAGGGCGATCGCGCAGGAGCCGCTACCATGCTGCAAACCGCTGCCAAAACTGCTTTACAAATGGGCGACCAGGGCGCTGCCACAGTGTTACAAGTAAATGCCACAAAGCTTCAGGCAGGGGAAGAACTATCGGAGGGCGATCGCAAGAAAACCCGCATTGTTTCTAAAACGACGTTGCAATAAGCGATCGCGCTTGTCAGTGCTCAACATGACTCTTCTCTAGGAGAGACTAATATGGTTCAGCTTATCCAAGCCAGTAATCTAAATCTCGGTGATGTTAAAGAGCGCTTTCATCTAGAAGAGATTCGTGACAGTCAGTTCTTTCCTGAATGGCAAGGCGATTTACCAGAGATTTCTGAGGCTGAAAAGCAATGGCTTGACCAGATTAAAGATAACTTCCTGAGCTTTGCCGAATATCCACTGCAAGAAGAAATTATCAAGCTAAGTGTCCTGGCTCCGCTACTGTTTTTGGCAGGTTTAATGCAGTTGCCGTTCACACCAGAAGCCGAAACGTCCGTCGAAATTGCCCTTGAAAACGAGGATGAAATCATTCGCGGCAGGATTGATGTTTTGATCTTGCATCAGCGTTTATGGGCGATCGTCGTAGAAGCGAAACGCCAGCAGTTAAATGTATCGCTCGCGCTGCCGCAAGCACTGCTTTATATGATGTCCAGCCCTAATGATCAAAAGCCTACGTTTGGATTCGCCATTAACGGTACAGAATTTCTGTTTGTTAAATTAGTGAAGCAAACTCCGCCTCAATACGGCTTATCTCGCTTGTTCTCACTTGTAAACCCAGGCAATGATCTATATACCGTGCTTGGCATCCTAAAGCAGTTGCGGGAAACTGTTCTTCAGTAAATAAATGTGCCCCACTGCTTCT
>DATNQS010000154.1:0-5583 GCA_036703925.1 Candidatus Sericytochromatia bacterium | reverse complement strand
TTCGCTACGTGTGGCTGCTGTGGCTAATCTCTACTGGCTCAACCAGATTCAACCGCACGATCGAAGTTTGGTCGGTAACAAAGCGCTGTACCTGAGCCAGCTGCTGCAAAAGGGCTTTTCTGTTGTGCCAGGGTTTGTTGTGTCTGCCCGCGTTTTACAACAGTTTTTGGAAGCGCTCGACTGGTCAGAACCCTTCTTTGCTGATTTACCGCACTCGTCGCTGCGGCTAGACATCGAGAATCCACAACAGCTTCAGGCGATCGCTCAACAGCTACGGCAAGCCATCGAAGCGCCAACCTTGCCAACCGACTGTCTGGCAGAAATCACGGATGCAATGCAGCAGTTACAAACGCCTGTGCTAGTGCTGCGCCCCTCTCTGTTTGTGAAGACGACCGCTAGAACCACAGCAACAGAGGCGATCGCAAACGGCAGAAGTTCAGCGCTCTTTGACATTCAAGTCTGTCGGGCAACGGAAGCCGGGCTTGCTCAAGGGCTAAAGCGTCTTTGGGCGCAGCTTTTTCGTGCTAAGAGTTTGTTCTACTGGCAGCGTTTGGGCATTCAGTTGCAGCAGGTCAAGCTGGCAGTGCTGGTGCAGCCGCTACGATCGGCGATCGCCTCGGGCACGGTGCAACGGCTGGGCGATACGTTGCAAGTGCAGGCGACGACTGGGCTAGGCATGGCGATCGACTGGGGCGAAGTGTCGCCAGATGTCTATGAGGTTCAGGCGGATAGCGGCAGAGTGCAGGCGCAGCAACTGGGGAAACGAACGATCGTCTATCAGGTAGCGGAACCTGTAACCGCTAGTACTGAAGCGACGAGCGCTAAAGCGGTGCGATTGTCTGACATGACACCGCTGCCACCTCATCCTCACCTACCGCTGCTGCAAGCCTATTTGCCCAACGAAACACAGCAAGCAGAGTTCTCTCTCAATGAGGTGCAGCTTGGCGCTTTGGTGCAGCTTGTGCGCGCTGTCGTAGTCGCTTTCAACCAGGCGACGGTGTTGGAATGGACATTCTATAAGGAGCAGGGTTGTCCGCCGCAGTTTTACCTGACTCAACTGATTACACCAGCAACGCACCAGCCGTATCCCTTGCTGAACTCGTCGGCTCAAGTCCTGGTGAAACCCGATCGTGCTGTGCCTCCAGACTCAGAACTATTGGTCGCAGAGCCACCCGTTGCAGTTGACGAGCGGTTGCTGCTGCTGACTGGGCTAGCCGCTGCGCCGGGGCAGGCGATCGGCAAGGCAAGAGTCATTGCTCTGGGTGAGGCGATCGACACGCTTCTGCCTGGAACGATCTTGATTGCTGAGATGCTGTCACCGCACTGGTTACTGTCGATCAAGCAGATGGCTGGTCTTGTGCTAGAGCAAGGCAGCATGACCTCGCACAGCGCCATTATTGCGAGAGAGGTTGGCGTTCCAGCCGTGCTGGCAGCCACTCGTGCGACACAGCAGATTCAAACAGGTGAGTTGATTCTGGTAGATGGCGATCGTGGCAGCGTCTATCGCCTTGTTGATCGATCCCAGGCAGAGGCAACGCTTCCAGTGGCTCTACCAACTGAGACACCCAGATCTGTCCATCGCCCTCCCTTGCTCACCAAGCTGATGGTGAACCTGAGCCAGCCCCAAACCCTTGAGACGATCGCTGCCTTACCAATCGATGGCATTGGTTTGTTGCGCGGTGAGCTGCTAGCCATTGCAGCGTTGGATTACCAACATCCACTCCAGTGGGTACACAGCGGACGTAGCACAGCACTGGTTGAGCGTCTGGCAAGGCATATCAGCCAGTTTGCAGCCGCTTTGGCACCGCGTCCTGTGTTCTACCGCTCACTGGATTTGCGATCGCATGAGGCAAGAGGGTTAACGGGCGGTGAAGCGGTACCGATCGAGGTGAATCCAACGCTTGGCTTACACGGCACCTTCAGCTATTGCCTTGACCCCACGCTGTTTGATCTAGAGCTGGCTGCTTTGGCACAAGTACAGGCTACGTATACAAACATCCATCTGCTACTGCCGTTTGTTCGCACAGTAGAAGAATTCGCCTTTTGCCGTGAGCGGGTGCAGACGGCAGGGCTAACGCGCCACTCGCAGTTTCAGCTTTGGATTATGGCAGAGGTGCCCTCAGTGTTGTTCTTGCTGCCGGACTATGTCAGCGCGGGCGTACAAGGGATTGCCATTGGCACTAATGATCTGACGCAGCTACTGCTGGGGGTCGATCGCGATCACGCTCTACTGGCAAGCAGGTTTGAGGCACGACATCCCGCAGTGAAGGCGGCGATCGCCCGCTTAATCGAACAGGCAATTCAGCTTGGTATTCCCTGTTCCATTTGTGGACACGCACCCTCCCAAGACCCTGAACTCGTCGCAGATCTGGTGCGCTGGGGCATTACGTCGATATCGGTTGATCCAGGGGCTGTAGAAGCAACCTATTGGGCGATCGCGCAGGCAGAACAGCAACTCTTACTTGGGACGGTATGAGATTAGCTCGTTTCAATCCGGCGATTGCGCCCTGCCAAGATTCATGTAAAAACTTTTACTCTTTTACTATGGGAGTAACGCACACTACACTTGATTCATGCTTGCCCAAATTAAAGACATCACTGCCAAACTCGCTCCCCGACTGATCGAAATTCGTCGCCATCTGCACAGCCACCCCGAACTAAGCGGGCAAGAACACAAGACAGCAGCATATGTGGCAGGGGTGTTGTCGTCCTGCGGGCTGCACGTACAAGAAGGGATTGGCAAAGTTGGTGTCGTTGGCGAACTACTGGGTCAAGGCACAGATGACCGCCGCCTAGCCATTCGCACCGATATGGATGCCTTGCCCATTCATGAGAAAACGGAGCTAGTCTTTGCATCACGGCAGGCTGGGGTAATGCACGCCTGTGGGCACGATGTTCACACAACCGTTGGTCTGGGCACCGCGATGGTACTGTCGCAACTAGGGTTAGCCCTACCGGGCAACATTCGCTTTTTGTTTCAATCGGCAGAAGAGATTGCTCAGGGTGCCAAGTGGATGGTGGAAGATGGCGTGATGGAAGATGTGGCGGGCATTTTGTCACTGCACGTGTTTCCATCCATTCCGGCAGGGGTGATTGGCATTCGCTACGGCGCACTAACCGCAGCCGCTGATGATCTGGAAATTACCATTTTGGGAGAGTCGGGGCATGGGGCACGTCCACATGAGGCCATCGATGCAATCTGGATTGCGTCTCAAGTAATTACCACGCTCCAGCAAGCCATCAGCCGGACACAAAATCCTCTGCGTCCTGTTGTGCTGACGATCGGGCAAATTAACGGTGGACGTGCCCCCAACGTGATTGCCGATCGAGTGCAGCTTTTGGGCACGGTGCGATCGCTCCATCCTGAAACCAGTGCGGCTCTGCCTGCCTGGATTGAGCAAATTGTGGCGAACCTTTGCCAGACATACGGTGCCCGTTACGAACTCCACTACCGACACGGTACACCGTCAGTTCAAAATGACACCGTGATGACTCAGCTTTTAGAAACTGCCGCTGTTGAAGCCTGGGGTACTCAAGGCATTCAGATGCTGCATGAACCATCGCTGGGTGCCGAAGACTTCTCGGTTTACCTGCAACACGCTCCAGGCAGTATGTTTCGGCTTGGCGTTGGGTTTAACGATCGACAGAACTATCCGCTGCATCATCCACAGTTTGCGATCGATGAAACGGCGATCGCCACAGGTGTCGTCACAATGGCGTATGCTGCCTGTCAGTACTGGCTGTCTCCCACCAGTCGTAGTTCATAATCCGCCTGTTGGTGGATAGCTAGCAGCCCCGTCCATAAGATAGTAATAGGCGTAGCGTTAGTGAAACCAAGATGGCAGCAACCGCACCGCTGAAAGGCTTAGAACTCGTCGATTGCGCGAGAGCAAATGCAAAACAGGGAACCGAGACGGCTGCTAATCTTTGCGGTTATGGTGCTGATCTCAACACGTTTAAGCAAGAGCTACAGCAAGCCTGTCAGTCGATGGGGGTGCAGTTCAATGAATTGACCGATTTAATTACCGATCAAGAGAAGATATTGATCATCGGTGAAGGAGAGATCGTTGCGCCTGACTCACCATCCGAACTGTGACGAGCATTAATGAGAACTACAACCGATTACAACTGTAACCAATAGAGTTTTTGGCATGACTTTAGCATCCGAACGTTGGAGAATAGGCAAGAATTGACAGTGCCCCTAATGCAACCGATGCTATGCGCGTTTTCAAACCTCTCGTTTTTATCAGCCGTAAACTTGTCAAGCTGTGGCGGGTCTGGCGCGAACGCAACACGATCGGTCTGCTGAAATTCCTTTACAGACGCAGTGTAGAAAAGTTTCGCGGTCAGGCGAACTATGAAAAATGGGTAGCGAGTGAGCGCCTTACTCGCGCCGATCTGGTGGCTGCCCAACGCGCGATCAAAAGCTGGTCTGTGCGCCCGACATTCTCGGTCATTATGCCCGTTTACAACGTTGAGGCAGTTTGGCTAGAAAAAGCAATTCGATCAGTACAAAACCAGATTTATCCCCATTGGGAACTTTGCATCGCTGATGATGCCTCTCCCAAGCCCCATATTAAGCAAATTCTGACCCGCTATAGCAAGCTTGACCCTCGTATTAAGGTCGTCTTTCGTTCAGAGAATGGTCAGATTGTTGCTGCCAGCAATGATGCACTGGCGCTAGCAACGGGCGACTACATTGCGTTGCTCGATCACGATGACGAGCTTGCCATCAATGCACTGTTTGAGAACGCCAAACTCATCAACGAGCATCCAGAGGCTGACTTTATCTACAGTGATGAAGACAAAATGGATACAGCGGGGAAACGGCTCGATCCATTTTTCAAGCCCGACTGGTCACCTGACTACTTTCACGCGTGTATGTACACTTGCCATTTAGGTGTCTACCGCACAAGCCTCATCCGCAACATTAACGGCTTTCGCGCAGGCTACGATGGCTCTCAGGATTATGATCTAGTACTGCGTGTGGTCGAGCGAACCAAGCAGATCTACCACATTCCGAAGGTGCTGTATCACTGGCGGATTATTCCTGCATCGGTGACAGCCGGAGGCGAGCAAGCAAAGCCGTGGGCATACATTGCAGCGCGTCAGGCGTTAGAGGCAATGGTGGCACGCAGCGCTTATCCCGGTTGGGTGGAAGCAGCACCCGATCGCCCTGGCTTTTGGCGCGTGCGCCGTCACATCCTGGGCGAACCCTTGATTAGCATCATCATCCCCAGTGCTGGCAAAGCCTTACACACGTCAGAAGGTTCTCTAGTCGCATTGGAGAACTGCATCCGTAGCATTCAAGAACGCAGTACCTATCGCAAGTTTGAGCTGGTACTGGTGGATGGATACGACATCCCAGATAGTACGCTGGCAGCCGTCATGCAGTCAGCCGATGGTTCTCTTGTCGAGAATGTTCGCCTCGTGCGCTGTGAGGAGCCGTTTAACTTTGCTCATCGCATTAATCAGGGTGCTGCGAACGCGAGGGGAGAGTTTCTCTTGCTGCTGAATGATGATACAGAAGTCACTACGCCTGCCTGGTTAGAGTCAATGGTGGAGTTTGCCCAGCAAGAGGCG
>DATNQS010000153.1:0-2116 GCA_036703925.1 Candidatus Sericytochromatia bacterium | reverse complement strand
GAACGTAATTTTGCAGGACGTATGGCAAGCAACGGTGATCGATTTTTTTGGCAAATACTATACGGTGCAAATGGGCAGACAGCCGATCGATGTCGTCACTGTTTTACTGCAAGATCTAGATATTGTGCAGACCGCAATTCTCGACAAAATACCGCTGTTTCCAGAGTTTTTGGCTCACTTACTGTTTCAAACGCCACTCACGATCGATGATGCAGACTATGGCTCTGGCACCGTAGAAGCGATGGCGCGTATGGAACTGTTGCTACAAAATGTGATGCTGCAAATTGCCAATGCGGTCATGCAGCCCTTACTTAATCGGTTTGGCGACCTTGTAGCGATCAAGCAAACGTTTTATGACAAACGGCTGCTTTCTAGTCGTGATGTAGAGCGTTTTCGCAATGATTTGTCCTGGAAATATCGTACCGATCGCCTGTTTGCTGAACCAACTGCTATTTTTGAAAGCCAGTTTAATTTGCTCGTCTTGACAGACAACGGTATTAGTAAAACCGCCATTTATGCACCGCGTAGCGAAGCGTTAGCACAACTATCTGGTCTGCCGTTTCTCGTGACCTTAGCGCTTGAAACCCGCGATGCGATCGCGCCTCGACTACGCATTGCGATTTCGTTTTTGGGTAGAGGTGTTGTCTATGTACTGACTGAAGTCATTGGGCGCGGCATTGGTCTCATTGGGCGCGGCATGATTAAAGGGATCGGCAACGCCTGGCAGGATACAAAGCCCAACCGCAACAGCGAACGCTGGCGGTGATTTGGACGTGGGAGCTGATGGCTGTCAGCTTATGGTTTCTGTAGCCATAGTGTGACACCATCGGCGATCGCAGTTGCCAGCCGTTGTTGCTCTCTGGGATTGGTGATCCACTCAAACTCGTCTGGGTTGATCATAAAACCGAGTTCTAGCAGCACCGCTGGAGTGGTTGCGGGACGAGTCAGCGCCAAATTATTCCAAAACACGCCATAGGACGATCGCTTCAAGGTTCTAGTCAGGTGATTGTGCAAAAACACTGCCAGACTGTGGGCTTGAGTGTTGTACCAGAACGTAGAGATGCCCTTCGTTTTCACCGCATCACCATTATCAGGCAGTGCATTGTAATGCAAACTCAGCGCCACCGTTGGCTGTACTTTCTCAATCATTGCCACTCGGTCTTGCAAGGGCACATCGACATCGGTTTCGCGAGTCAGATACACCGTTGCACCTCGCTGCTGTAGACGCTCTCGCACTAATTTCGCCATCAGCAGCGCTACCGTTTTTTCAGGATAGCCTGTGGGTCCTCTAGAACCCAGATCCTCCGCGCCACCGTGCCCTGGATCGAGCAAGATTTTGATGCCAGAGAGCGTTTTGAGTTGCTCCCCTGCTCCCCTGCTCCCCTGGTTCGCTTTCCCCTCTCTCCTTCCCTCAGGCGGATGCTTCAACGACAATACTAATGTCGTGCCCTCGTACCGCAGTTTGTAACCCCATTGCTGGCTCGACTTGAGGTTAAAGGTGTACTGAATTTGCCCTTGAGCGCTTTGCTGCCAGTCGAGGCGGGCAATGAGTGGATCGTCATCCAGCCGGATAATGTCAGTTTGCGCCGTGGTGTTGTAAAGGGTGAGCGTGAACGTGCGATCGCCCTGCTGCACGCTGACGGGCACGGGTACTTGCAGCGGAAACATTACTTCTGTCCAGCCGCCTGTCTGCCTCGCCTTGATGCTGCGAATGAGCGACATCGGTGGTGCGCCAGCAGGCAAAATTTGCACCTCACTGCGCCGGATCCACGCGCCATAGTCTAACCGTACCCAGTCGCCTTCAGAGCCTGTTACGAGAGCTTGTGTCCCTTTTGGTAAGGGTGTCAAACGAGAATAATCTGTGCCTGCCCCCGTACGAGCCGTGCCTGCTTCTGCTGTAACGACGGCAGTTTCTAACCGAGTGGGCGACAAAATTTTGATGGAGCCAAAGCCAGTTTGCTTGATCGTCTGTCCATTCTGCGTCAGTTGCCATTCGGGTTTACCCAGATCGCCCAACAAAACGGTGCGTGTGCAACCCTCAAAGCGCCCAGCAGCGATCGTGGGCTGGTTTTGCTGAGTCAAGACGGCAGCATTATCGGGTAGGGCGATCGACTGT
>DATNQS010000152.1:0-2904 GCA_036703925.1 Candidatus Sericytochromatia bacterium | reverse complement strand
TTTAAGCGCTGCAAGTTAGACCTGTTTTATTGCTTCAACTAGATAGTTCAATGATTTGAGTGGGTTTAACTTATTAAGTTGAACCCATTTCTTTTTTGAAGACCGATCGTTGGCACTCTGTGAGATCGAGCAAGCCAATGGCTAAAGACCGAGACCTAGCGATCGCGTTCTTTGAGAAAGGCTTCAACTGTGGCGCGATCGGGCAAGGATGCCTGTGCGCCTGCTTTCGTTGCCGCTAGTGCTCCGGTCGCTGCACCCCAGACGATCGCCTCTCGAATCGATAACCCTTCTGCTAAGGCGGCGGCAAGTCCGCCATTAAAGGCATCACCAGCCGCAACTGTGTCTACTGCCTCTACTTTGAACGCTGGTACAAAGAACGATTCCTCCGGTGTCGCACAGAAAACTCCGATCGCGCCCAGCTTGATTACAACGCTTTCAACGCCTCGTTGCTGCAAGATGGTGGCAGCTTGGGCAGCACTATCAGCATCATGGACTGGAAACCCCACCAATTGCGCGGCTTCGATCGCGTTAGGCGTGATGATGCTAATCAGTGCATAGAAGTCAGTCGGCAGATCCGCTGGGGCAGGAGCAGGATCCAAAATCACTTTTACGCCTGCGTTATGAGCGGCTTGTGCGGCTGCCACTACAGCAGGTAACGGAATTTCAAGCTGCAACAGTAGGGCGGTGGCTCCGGGTAGATGCTGGGTCAGGCGATCGACATCCACTGCACCCATCGTGCCATTTGCCCCTGGAATCACAATGATGTGATTTTCACTTCGGTCATCCACCGCAATGATTGCCACACCGGAATGCTGGGACTCATCCGCTAAAACGTCCTCTGTCTTAACACCAGCTGATCGAAGACTAGAGAGTACCTCTTGCCCAAAACTATCACTGCCAACGCGACCAATCATTACGGCTGGTACGTTGAGCCGTGCCACTGCTACAGCCTGATTTGCGCCCTTGCCACCGGGAACAGTGGCAAAACTGTAGCCAAGCAGCGTTTCTCCAGGAACAGGTAGCGATGGGGTTCTAGCAACGAGATCCATATTGATGCTGCCAAAGATAATGATGGGGGATGGGTTCATAAGACTGTCAGGTAAGTTAAATGAGAGACTAAAAGTTACTTTTATTACGTCTGCTGCCGTTTTAAGAGTAAGAGAACAGCTAAAAGCAGCTAACAGTCATGCTTTGAACATACAGGTATCAGTAATCTATCTTGATGAATATGTGATTAAACGCCATACACTTAGAGGCTTACTTCTTTCATTAGATAGACGTTTTTTTTTGACTGCCTCTTCTACATTGAGAAAAATGTTTAAGTAGAAGCGATGACACAGGTTTGGCTTTGGCTGGGATGCATCAGCATGACGGTAGGATCAATCTTTTTCGGCTTTGGAGCCGATCGTGCAAAAGGTAAGTCGTGGCAAATTGTTTATAGTTTGAATTTTTTCATTTGTGCTATTGCCGCATCGTTATACCTGGCAATGATTTTCAAGCAAGGCTTTACCTATATTGGCGATCGCCCCGCTTACCTCACCCGCTACTTAACCTGGACTTTTTCTACCCCATTAACACTCATCTTACTCAGTTATCTGGGGCGAACCAGTATTGTCATTGCAGCCAGTATGGTCGGTGCTGATGTTTACATGATTGTGACTGGGTTTGTTGCCACAATTTCATCTAAACCAATTAGTAATGTTTGGTATATTGTGAGCTGTGGTGCTTACGCAGGGTTAGTGTATTTGTTGTTGAAATACTATCGCCAGCAGGCAGAGCAACATTACCCCCGATCCAAGAAAACCTTTAAACGCTTACTAACGGTTCACATCGCCATTTGGACGGCCTATCCGATCGTCTGGATTCTTGCAAATACTGGTTTCAACGTAATCGGAAGTGTTGCCGAATCTGCCTGTTATACGATTCTGGATGTGGCGGCTAAGGTTGGCTTCGGATTCTTGGCTTTGAATTCGCTTCAGCAGCTAGAACAAGCTGAAGATGTGACCCAATACCAGCGAGAGCAAGCCCTTAGTTAATCTTAAAGAGAGCTAATTAAAGAGAGCCAAACCTACGCCTTGCTGTCTCCGTTGCTCCGAATTTCCTTCAACATGGAGATCAACAATTTAACTAACACAACTAATAACCAAAGCGGGCGATCGCGTTTATCTCTGCTGCAATAACCTCATTCATTCTTGCCTAAACTCATTGAGAATACGCTGACGCAAGGGGTTAAATTCGCTGGGGTGAAGCTCTGCCTGAGAAGACAAAGCGGCTTCTACTCGATCGAGTACTTCAAACACCTGAGGTACACCGAGATGCAGCTTTTCAAGGAAATCGCGCTGTGCAAACACAGTTTGGGGAATACCCTCCAGCACCAGTTTTCCTTGATCGACCACAAACACCCAATCTGCCCAACCGTAGACCAGATCTAAATCGTGGGTTGCCATCAGAATGGTCGTGCCTGCTGCCCAGATTTGTTTAAGCTTAACCATTAAATCGTGAGTGTGCAGGCGATCGAGGTAGGCAGTGGGTTCATCCAGCAATAGCAGTTCGGGTTGCATGACCATCACATCTGCCAACGAAACACGCTTCTTTTGTCCCAGGCTGAGATGATGCACCGGACGATGCACCAGTTCGGTCAGCCCAAAAGCGATGATCGCCTCTCCCACTCGTTGCGCGATCTCATCTTCTGGCAACCCCAAGTTACACAGCCCATAGGAAATATCTTCTTCTACGGTAGACGCAACCAACTGTTGTTCAGGATCTTGAAACACTAACCCTACTTGCTGTCGCAGTGCCATCAGTGAGGCGCGATCGTACTGTAATGGCTTCCCTTGCCAGCGCACCATACCTTGCTGCGGCTTATACAAACCATTTGCCAACAGAAACAGCGTCGTTTTACCA
>DATNQS010000151.1:0-3469 GCA_036703925.1 Candidatus Sericytochromatia bacterium | reverse complement strand
ACAAACACAAACGTATTGGTTCCTTCTCAGATAGAGTATAAGATGAAACGCATGAACTAATCTAGAGGTTGGTCGTCATGAATATCTTTCGGCGCGTGTGGGAGTCGTTTGGTTTTGAAGATCGCGACGATGAGAATGAGTACGAGTACGAGTATGAAGAAGAAGGCTCTCCCGCAGCCTACTACAGTTCAGAACCGATGGATGCGATGCAGCAACCAATGCCGCCTAGCAATGCCAGCAATGTAGTAGGGATGCCAAACCGAAAGACAGTGCATACAGAAATGGTTCTGATGGAGCCTCGATCGTTTGAGGAAATGCCCCAAGCGGTGACTGCTCTGCGTGAGCGGCGATCGATTATTTTGAATCTGAGTCTGATGGATGCTGACGCAGCCCAACGTTGCGTTGATTTTGTCGCTGGTGCTGCGTTTGCCATTGATGGGCACCAGGAGCGCCTCGGTGAGCATATTTTCTTATTTACGCCCAGCTTTGTACACATCAGCAGCTACCCGGCAGCGGGACACCCGGCACCACAGCGAGGAGCCATGCCATTTACGCAGATCACTCCGCCTGCACCGGCTTGGGGCAATACGTCTCAAATGAGCTAGTGCCAAGAGTCTAAATACTAAGACCGAAGAAATATATGAGCCAAAGCTTATAACTGAGTGACCGTGCGCTCGTCTCTGTAAAAGCAGCCGAGGCGATCGTTACTGTTATAGGTATTGCTTCCACTATTTAATGACGCTCAGGTACTTACCAGCACAATTTGTCTGCTTGCTTCGGTGTGATCTGCTTCACCACCTTATCACTGCCACAGGTAGGACAAAGGTAGATTCTCAAACTAGATGCTAATGCAAGGAAAAGCTTCTATTTAGTTCTCCCTCGTTTCCACACATCTAGAACATTACTACTCCAGTGGTGTTGTAATCTATACAGGCGAACATTTGACGTAGCGTCGCGATTTTAACCACTAGATACTTGTCAAATATCGTCTAAAGTCTATGCTGCGAGCCGGACGTTACAGCAGACCAGAAAAGGCTGATGGAAAGGCATTGAGCCATGACTAGATCAAATGATTCAGTCGCCTGGTAGATATTAGTAACTGTTTCTTTCGTTACATTTGTACATGGTTTAAGACCGTGCTGAGTGAGCCGATCGCGGATCCAGACTCAGATGAGATTAACTTTTAGCAACGTTTAACCAGGAGAATGTCCTTGTGATTGTTCATCAGACTCAGAACGGCTGGCAAATCATTTATCATCGTGCTCATGCGTTGCTGGCTGCTCAAATAGCGGGGCATTGGCGACGTAAAGATTCGCCCCCTCGACTCTATGAAACCGTAGCAGCGATATCGCATCACGATGACTTGGAGAAAGAGTGGGAGCACGACAACCTGACAGAAGTAAAAACACCTAAGGACTTCTTGATGGATGAGGGCGGCTCTTTTGAGCCCTTGCGGGAGCATATAGAGCGTTCTTTGTATCGGGGGCAGTGGGTCGCTTTGCTAAACTCCATGCATCAATCTCACCTAAACGCTAGCAAGCGCGGTACGTCTGCCGAAGCCGATGCATTTTTAGATGAACAATTAGAAAACCAAGCACGGTGGCGTGAAGCACTGTCAATATCACAAGAAGATGCCGATAGTGCCTATGCCTTTATGCAGTGGTGCGATCGCCTTTCACTCATTCTTTGCCAGCAAGAGCTACCAATGGATGAGCGTGCGTTAGAAATTAGTAAAGGCCCAGATGGCCAACGGTATGACGTGATCCAGCACGATAACGGCTTAGTGACAGTCACTCCCTGGTGTTTTGAAGACGATCGCTTTACGGTCAATGTGGAAGCAACATCACTCTCGCAAGTAACCTTTAAAGACAACAAGCATCTGGTAGAAGCCTTAAAACAAGCGCCCCGCAAACTGTTGGAATGGACGTTTGTGAAGGAAGCTCCTGAGGTGATGCAAGAGAACCCATTGAGTTAACACCTAACAGCACTAGCCATTTGCATCAGCCACACTGCCATCATCTATTGATTAGCAAGCTACTGTGGCTGCTGAAACATACTGTCAGAGGATAAGCCATTGCTCAAGCCCATGTTCGATCGTCTGCCTGCTTCCCTGGCTAATGTCCTAACAACAGATTCAACGCCCGAAGCGCTATTCAACGCTTTAATACCTGCACTTGGAGATTATTTGGCGTGCGATCGCTGCTTTCTTTATCTGCGAGAGCCAAACACCCGCTTGGGCAGAGTGCCCTTTTGCTGGGTACGCCATGCTGATATTCCAACGGTGTATGACGAAGATTGGAAGCTTGAGCCACCGTCCTTACCCGATCATGACCCAATGTTTGCTGCTGCTCTACGCACAGAGCCTTCCATTGTGGTTGACGATGTGGAAACTGCCAGCGCCAACACTTTAAACAAACAGTTTGAGCAGGAAAATTTTGGGCATCGTGCCCTCATCCATGCTCACCTTTGCTACGAGGGGCAGCTTTGGGGTGTTTTACAGCCCAGTGTCTTTGGTCAGCCACGGCACTGGACACAGGTAGAACAGGCAACGATCGAGCAAGTAGTACAAGCCATTACACCGATCGCTGTTGCTTACGTCAAGGCGGCAGTGAAGCCAACTGTGGCGCAATAAAGTATCGCCTGATCGTGCCTTACCTGGGGTTGCCAAAAAGCGTTCGCCTACTGCGCTGAGGCATGAGCCTTACAGAGCAATGGCTCGATCAGGCACGGCAGTGCTGTGGCCGAGCAGCTTCGATCGCATTCTAAATTTAACCTCTTATAAAAATAATGCTCTCTGGGTTAAGGCAGATTCAATAAACCGCCTGCACAAATGTCGATGCCTACTGATTGAAATCGGAGCTACATGAAGAAGGTAGCCCTTGCATACTAAAGAGCAGATTTAAACTGTTAGTCCACGCAGGTAGGCTTCGTTCGCTAACCGCAAATTCCATTCGTTAGGCATTTGACAGTCTCATAAATCAGTTCTCTACTCACACAAACCCAGGCTCAAACTATCTCTACAGAGCATTTGTTTCTTAGCAAGCTCCTGACTAATTTCTTGACTAACTGAATATAAACGCCCTTATATCACCTCTACAGTTCTACGCTGTCATACTGCCGGGCTAGAGGCGAGAAGGACGGAAGAACTATTGAGAATGTTTTAATTGTGTACATCTACCTATTTCGCTAAAATTATCTCTACCTCTAGGTAGGAAAGCAGCCTGCATCGCGCCTTTCGTTTGCCTAGCTGATTGTAGTCCTGATAAATTGCTGTTTATTAAGCATATCGAGCGCTCTCCTGACTCAAGGTTGCAAATGCCGTACGGACCCCGAATCAAAGCAGGACTATGACGCACGACAAGAGAATGGGCTTCTTGCAAAGACTGTTCCGGGTGCAGCGCTCTCACCTGTTTTACTATGGCAATGCAGTTGTAGCACCAACGATCGCGCTCCTACTGACACAGCTACT
>DATNQS010000150.1:0-3041 GCA_036703925.1 Candidatus Sericytochromatia bacterium | reverse complement strand
CCGATCGCAATCCCAAGGCGCTCGCCAGGAAGCCCCGCTTTGGAAAGGCTCATGCAGTGCAGAATATTTTCGCCAAACAGCGGAGTCATCTCGGTAAAGTTGAGCGCCGGAAAGGGTGGCGCATAGGCAGAATCAATCAGGACAGGCACATGATGAGGAGCCGCCAAGGCTGCAATTTTCTGCACTTCGTCATCGGTAAGGACATTACCAGTTGGGTTACAGGGACGAGAGAAAAGGACACAGCCCGTATCTTCGGCGAGCGTCAACTGGCTAAAGTTGGGGCGATACTTAAAGCGATGGGCAGCCGTATCAATATCTAAGGACGGCTTATAAGCAAACAGTGATTCTGGAGCCAGCGTGACACCGCCATAGCCTGTGTAGTCAGGGCTGAGAGGTAAAACAACCTTTTTTAAGGTGCCGCTTTCGGTATAGCCTCCGAACGCATTGGTAGCGTAAAAATAAAGGCTCTGGCTGCCAGGTGTGATTAGCACGTTGCGCTCGGTCAACTGCAACCCATAGCGCCGATTAAAATCTTGCACAATGGCATCAATCAGTGGTTGGTAGCCTTGACTTGCACCATAACGACAGACTACTTCGCCGTACTCAGCACTCGCCAGCAGGTCAGCAGTGCAATCGCGCCAGAGTTGTTCAACTTCGGGCAAAATCAGTGGATTGCCTGCGCTTAAATTGATAAAGTCTTGTCCTGCGCCCGATCGCAACGTTTCAGCAATATCTTTCATAATTGCCCGCACACCAGTCAGGCGGGTCATTTGGTTGCCAAGTTGAGTCAGGGCAGGCTTCATAGTAAAAATTGCAAAGTTTTAGGATTGTAAAGCGTCTTTCTAGCGTTCACCAATGCTACTCAATTGTTCACACACTTTACCAAGTTGATAACCTTTGCCATCAATTCGCTTGTCGTATTTAGCCTGGCCTTCAAGAAGCAAGCACTGGCCTCAAAGCCTGTCTGACTAATGACTACGGCTCGACTAAACCTGCGAAAGTCTATCTGATAGCCGATGGCAAGAACTAGCCCTGTGGAAGATGTGTTGGTCTATTCACAGTTCTATCCTTAGCTGTAGAATTTCAAAATAATATGGAGTGTTGCGGATGAATATATTAATGGTTGCGGATGCTGCAAGCACAGGTATGCAGTTTCCACTTTCGTTTACATTGGTTTATGTCGTTGGGTTTATTGCAGCCGTTTCGATCGGTTCGATCGCCTGGTACAACTCCAAGCGTCCACCAGGTTGGGAAGGCAAGGATCGTCCTGATGCAGTACCTGAAGTCAAAAAAGAGGAAACTCCTGGGTTGTAAGGGCGTTGGGCAATCGATAAAGGTAACGTTTGAGAGCGCTATCAACCGTCAGCCGTCAGCTCTTACTTTAAAGCTGATGGCTGATCGCCAAAACAAAAAACTTTTATGAATTAACACCGCCTATGCATTTAGGGTGGCTACCCAGCGTTGGTAAATATTACGAATCGCTGTAAGCACTGAACTCTTCACTGATTCAGAGGGTGGGTGCGCTGTATCTAAAAGCTGTAAATCAGTTAGCAGTTGTGCCTCGTTAGTATCTACAGTGCCATCACTATAAATCAGCCCACTAATAGCCTCGATAAGCTGTTGGCAGGCTTCTGAGGTCGGCTGATTACCCAGATATTCATTTACCCAGCCGTAGCACTCTGCTGCCTTTACAGGTTGAAGTTCGTGGAGCAATGGCTGAAGCTCTGGCTCGTTTTCTAACCCCTTTTCTTCAGCGATGCGGTGCAGATACTCGCGTTCTTCTGGTTGAATTTGACCGTCAATCCAGGCGACACCAATGAGAATTTTTAGCAGCGTTGTAACCTTAGGATCTGTTGTCATAGGTTTGGTACAAAGGTAAGTGAGCCAAGCAACCTGAGCAGGCTTCCTACACCCTACACCCTGCACCCTACCCATACCCACCGTTACTTAACGCTTCTTTAAGCGCGCCATAAAAAAGCCATCCATATCGTGTTCCTGCGACCAAATCTTGATCCATCCGTCTGGAGTGGCAAATGCAGCTGGTGGCGTATGCGGTTGCGGTGGCTCGATCGCCCAGTCAGCATGACGAGCCAGAAAGCTCTGCACGATCGCCTCGTTTTCTGCCGGATGCAGGGTGCAAGTGGCATAAACCAAACTACCAACGGGCTTGACCCATAACGCTGCCTGATCCAGCAGTTCTGTTTGTAATTGCGTCAGTTGCTGCACAGTTTCAGGTGTTTGTCGCCAGCGAGCATCAGCATGGCGATGAAGTGTGCCTAAGCCAGAGCAAGGGGCATCAACCAGCACACGATCGCATTGCCCTACAAACTGCGGCAGGTTGCGACTATCGCCCTCACACAGTTGAATCGACTGCAAACCCAGACGATCGACATTTTGCTTGAGCTTTCTCAATCGAGAGGCAGCGCGATCGCACGCCCACACCGTACCGCGATCGTGCATCAACTCTGCTAGATGCATTGTTTTGCCGCCTGGTGCTGCACACGCATCCACAACTACATCTTCAGGTTGCGGATCGACTAGATAGCCCACTAACTGAGCGCTGCTGTCCTGCACAATCCACCAGCCTTCGTCAAAGCCTGGTAACTGCTGAATTGCCCCTGCGGCTGCGGGCAAGCGCAACGCCTGTGGGAGGTGAGGGATACGGCTTACGGCAACGCCTGCGGTCTGCATTGCCGACTCGACCGTTTCAACCGAAGCCTTAAGAGTATTCACCCTCAAATCAATATGCGGCGGCTGGTTCATCCATTGGCACAGTTGCTCCGTTGCTTCTACCCCCAACTGCTCCAGCCAAAGCGCCACCATCCAATCGGGATAACTGTGTTGAATGCCAAGGCGGGTAATGGGGGAAGGGGATGTCAGGAAGGAAAAGTTTTGAGTAGCGCCTTGCGCCGCTGCGCTAGAGAGTTTTGAGTTTTGAGTTGCTTCCACCGCTTCCTCTGCTCCCTCTGCCTCCCTCAAACGAGCATACTGCCGCAACACGCCATTCACAAAGCCTGTTAACCCAGCAAAGCCGTTTTGCT
>DATNQS010000149.1:0-4192 GCA_036703925.1 Candidatus Sericytochromatia bacterium | reverse complement strand
GACTTTGACTTGTCCGGCATATTGCTCTGCCAGTTCAGCAACAACCGGGGCAACCAGCCGACAGGGACCACACCAGGGTGCCCAAAAGTCTACAAGGACGGGCAAATCGCTTGCCAGCACTTCGTCTCGAAAGCTGGAGTCTGTAACTGTAGTGACGGATGACATCGCAACCTCCTGATTGTTAGCTTAATGCTTCAATAGTTCGAGAACTTCGAACAATTAAACGATAGCGCAATCTGTGCCATAATGACAACTATGAGGCTCCTATATCATCCACACAAAAAAGATCTTTCTCTGGCAGGCGTGTTGTATGCCCTGGGAGACCCAGTACGGCTAGAGATTGTGAAGCAACTGGCAGAGAAAGGCGAGTTGCCTTGCAGTGCGATTCTGTCGGTGCCTGTGGCGAAATCGACGCTATCGCATCATTTCAAAGTGTTGCGCGAGGCTGGTGTACTGCACAGCCGCAAGGAGGGGACACAGCACATGAATTCGCTGCGGCGTGAAGATTTGGACGATCGCTTCCCTGGTCTGCTGACGGTTATTTTGCAAGAGGCTGAGGTGGCGGGTTAAGATTTGCCGACTGGCACAGCTGGCACAACTTGTTCTGATCCAACTTCGGCTTCCCAACAGCTTAAAATCACGGCATTGGTTGTATTGCCTACAACATTAAGCACTGTTTTGAAGCCATCCACCAGGCGGTCGACTCCCGCCACGATCGCAATACCTTCTAAGGGCAACCCCGCTGCCGCCAAAACCGTCGTCATAGTGATGATGCCTGATCCTGGCACACCAGGAGTACTAAACGAAACTAGCAAAGAACTAAGGGCGATCGCCAGCAACAGAGAGGGCGTGACAGGCACCTGATACACCTGAGCAATAAAAAGGGCGTTGAAGCCTTGCAAAAGCGCAGAACCATCGCGCTTCAGGGCAGTACCTAAGGGAATCGCAAAACTGGCAATGTCTTCTCGCAGCCCGTAGTCTGTTTGCACCGTCTGTAACAAAATAGGTAACGCGGCATTCGAACTTGCCGTACCAAAGGCGAGCGATAGGGCTGGCATTAAGCTCCGGAGAAAATGCACTGGCTTCGCTTGCAGCACGTAAAGCACTAACGCATACAGCACCAGCATGAGCAACGAGCCAAGCAACAAGCCCAAGACATAGACAAAAAGTCTGGCAATAATGGCTAGCCCTTCAGTGACAATGACTGAACTAATAAGCGCAAAGACTCCCAGTGGAGCCGTGTATAAAATCAAGCCTAAAATCTTCTCAAAAATGGCATAGCAGCTTTCGATAAACGCTACAAAACTTGCTGCTTTTTCGCCAACGAGCTGAATGCCCACACCAATCAACGCGGCTGACACGATCGTTTGGAGCAGGTTACCGCTGCTTAACGCCTCTAAAGGATTCACAGGAATCAAGCTTACCAGCCAGGCAATCAGCGATTGGTTCTCAGTGCCCTGAGCTGCTGCTGACATTGTAAAGCCAGTCATACCAGCACCGGGCTGTAACAGCACCGCCAGTAACATTCCTAGACCAACCGCGATCGCGCTTGTGATGACATAGCTGATCATCAACTTGGCAGCATAGCGCCCTACTTGCCCGGCATTTTGAATGCGAGTCAACCCCAGAAGCATGGAGGAAAAGACGATCGGCACGACCACAAATTGAATCAGGCGCAAAAAGGCTTCGCCGATCGGTGCCAAGCAATAAAAATTGAGCGGTTCAATAATACTGGGGAAAAACGCATTCAGCGATGCCCCGAAGATAACGCCGACGCCAAGCGCAGCCAAAATCAGTGTCGATAAACTCATAAAACGAGTGCTTCAATCAAGTTGCTTGGCAAAGGCTCAATCTAGCATTGCTGACCGTTGGTAATCCGATCGCTGCTTTACAGACCAAAGCTACAAAGAGCTAAACAAAACGCAAATAGAAAAGCCTTAGACTCCAAAAATGCTTGAACGGCACGACGCAGACGTAATACTAGTTCAAAAAGTGCTGGCTACAGAGTCCTCTGATTGATCCCCCTTGTCAAGGTAATAACATACTTAAAACACCAATGATTGACCCTCACCCCCAACCCCTTCTCCCAGGAAGAAGAAGGGGAGCCGATCAAAGTCCCTCTCCTGCACTTGGAGAGGGCTTAAAGCCTTATGGCATAAAAGAAAAGGGTGAGGGTAAATTCTGGGTCGGCAAGTATATGAATACCCTTATTAAGGGAAAGCCGCAGGCAGAGGAATCTTAATTTGTAGCGTGTCAAAGGAGAATTGGTGTGAGCTACTTCCTTCAAGTGCTAGCTCCCCGCTTTTTAAATCTGGTTTAGCCAAGCAAGCAGGACTGCGCCAACGGGGAATTGTGCAAATCGATCGCAAGCGGTGCAGTATAAGATCAAACAGGTGCCTCCAGTGTTGCGCTGCCTCTCTCCTTCATGCAAAGCCATACCATCGAACCCTTTTCTAACAATTGGGCGTACTTGAAAGCAGAACTCACCTGGCTCGATCGCGTCTTAGGCATGGCAATTGCACGGCAACGGCAGGAAACGAAGGTCGTCGATCGTGTAGCGCGTTCCCGTGTTGATCGTGTGACCAGCCATTGGTGGCGGGGCTTGGTTACGCTGGAAGGAGAAACCGCTTACGATTCGCCTGCCGAAAACCCACGACAGCGATCGACCATTCCCAAAGCCGGCTATCAGCAACAGCTAGAAGCAAAAATTCAGGTGAGCCAGCAGCGCGGTATTGTCCTGGGGCTACCGTTACTTTGTAGCCGCTTACAGCTTGGCACTGCGGAAAAAAACCTTTTGTTGATGGCACTTGCACCCGAAATCAGCGGTCGTTATGCACGCCTTTACAACTACTTGCAAGACACCGAGCATCCCGGTGCAACAGGGTTGCCAACCGTCGATTTGATTTTGCGCCTTCTGTGTCGCACGGATGCCGATTGGCGCTCGCTGCGACAGTCTCTTACAGAGGACTCAGCCCTAATCAAGCATCAACTACTAGATCTGCGATCGTCCCACACCCATCCCTTACTGGCTCGTCCAGTCAAGCTCCCCGATCCCTTAGTCAATTATCTGCTCGCTGATCAACCAGAAAGTCATGCCTTAGAAACCTTACTGCAACAACCTCTCTGCCCTTCTCCCGCCTCTACCCTCTCTCCTCTCCTCGCATCCTCCCCCCTTCCCTCTCCCACCCAGAATCTCTGGTCAGCGCTCATCCTTCCCCCTGGCTTGCTGGCAGACTTGCAACACTTGTGTCATCGCGTGCAGTTTGCCCAAAAGGTCGATGAAAACTGGGGCTTTGCGGCGACTGGGCTGCAACCAGGCGATCGTGTAGGAACGATCGCGCTTCTAGTTGGCGCATCCGGTACAGGTAAAACATTGGCAGCACGGGCGATCGCTCAAACTCTTAAAACCCCTTTACTATGTGTCGATCTGGCTCAACTGCATCGGGATGATGTGCCCTCACTGTTGCAAGCGATCGCCAATCAAGCCCCAACTGTGCTGCTGCTCAAGTCGGCAGAGTGTTGGTTTGGTCGAACGTCAGTGCTACCCAATACTGTGCTGCATCAATTTCTTGCCTTACGACGACAGCAGCAGAGCATCACGCTATTGAGCGGGCATCAAAAACACAGCCTTGCTGCCCAGTGGCGACGAGAGCTTCACCCACTTTTGGCGTTCCCTATGCCAACTCAGGCAGAACGGCTCAAACTTTGGCAGCAAGCGTTTTCAGAGGCAGTTCCCCTTGATAAGCTTGACTGGGAACAACTGTCACACTTACCGTTAAGCGGAGGCGACATTCACACGATCGCCCGTGATGCTGCCATCTATGCTGCTGCCTCAGATACTAAGCTGACGACGCAGCACCTGATTCAGGCGTATGAACGAGCGAAGGGACAGACAAGAGGGAGATTTTGAGTGAATCAGCCTTCAGCCCTTAGCTTTCAGCTTTTAGCCTTCTAAAAAGCAACAACCAACAACTTCTACTGGCTGCTGACCACTGGCTGTTTATGGTAACCGATCGCCCAGCTTACTCACGATCGGCAATCGTAGTGCTTTGCGCCGCCAGAGTTGCACCATGAGCCAGAGATTCACTAAAAAATAGCCAGAGGTGAACAGGCTACTGGTGATCAACAGCGGTAACGACAATGACTCAGAAGCATTGGCACCTGCACCCAGCAGAATATAGCCCAAAAGCCA
>DATNQS010000148.1:0-5030 GCA_036703925.1 Candidatus Sericytochromatia bacterium | reverse complement strand
TAAGCGCACTAAATTCGCGCCAATAAAACCCGTTCCACCCGTGACAAATGCTTGCAT
Source organism: Candidatus Sericytochromatia bacterium (assembly GCA_036703925.1). GTDB lineage: Bacteria > Cyanobacteriota > Cyanobacteriia > Leptolyngbyales > Leptolyngbyaceae > Stenomitos. The sequence goes on along the minus strand of DATNQS010000148.1, from coordinate 4,973 downwards.
AACTTAATTGCTTATGATGACATCAATAATTCGCCATTGGTGAGAGGGCTTGGTAACAAGCATGAGCCATCTTTCTAACAAGTTCAGGCTTACACTAACTATCACTTAAGTCTGTGGCAGTTTGACTCTGTAAACCTAGCCAACCTTCTAAAGAACGGGCTAATTGCTTTATGTCAGGTTCAGTTAATTTGCCAATGGTATGAATTACTAGGCTCTGATGCACTGTGTACAGCCCCCGCTTGACTGCCGTTGGTACATTTAGCCCCACTGTTGCCCAACTAGAAAGGACAAACTCACCAGGCCACAAAGACGTTGTTTTGCTAGTCAGTGGAACGATGAAAAAATCTTGAGATGGATGAGGAACGCTTACAACAATAGCGGGTCTCACTTTTGCGTTCGATAAATCTGAAAAAGGATATCGAACTAAAATGATGTCATTTTTGGAGTAGTTCGGCATAGACATCATCTTCGGCATTAGCCCAAATTGTATCAAGCGAGACTTGGCTAGTTGGGAGCCAAAAATCAACGTCTTCGTCAGCAAGAAGCGTTACTAACACACTCGTACCTTCGGGAAGTTCTGCTTGCTCTAGTAGTTCAATTTTTCCGTGGCGGACGGTCGCTCGTAGTGTCTTCAACATTTTCAACCTGCTTAATTAAGGATGGTTTTATGTACCTTTTTTACCGCTAAAGCGAAGACGCAAGTCGTCCAATAGCGCATAAACGACTGGAACCACAATGAGGCTTAAGAGGGTGGAGGTGATGAGTCCGCCGATGATGGCGATCGCCATGGGTGCGCGTAATTCGGCTCCGGCTCCCAGACCGAGGGCGATCGGCATCATCCCTAGAATGGTAGCAGCAGTCGTCATGAGAATGGGACGCAGGCGAACAGGCGCGGCTGTAAGGATGGCTTCAGAGCGGGAGAGTCCGCTACGACGAAGCTGGTTGGTATAGTCCACCAGTAGAATGGCGCTTTTGTTCACCAAACCCAGCAAAAAGATGATGCCGATGATGGAGATCATGCCAAAATCGCTGCGAGTAAAGAGGGCAGCTAGTAAAGCACCCACGATCGACAGCGGCAGAGAGAAGATGATAGCAAGGGGATCAGTCCAACTGCGGAACAGCAGCACCAAGACTGCCAATACACAAATCACAGCTAGCCCCAGCGTGAAGCCAAAACTGCCGAAGATTTCGCCTAACCTGGCTGAATCACCGCCTAAATTGAGTGATATAGACGGTGGTTTAACTTCGTTGGCGATCGCCACAGCGCGATCAGTTGCATCACCCAACGCAATGTTCTCTCCCAGATTGGCGCTGACGTAAGCCACTCGACGAGCATTGCGCCGCTCAATTTCAACAATCCTGTCGGCTGTGTTGGCAGCACCAGTCGTTGTCACATCAGCAAAGCCAGGAAGTTTTTCAAGTCGCTCTTTAATCGTCTTAGCAGTCTGGCTTAAAACCAGCGGATCATCACCGATTAGCCCTACTTGCAGCGGTTTGTCGCCACCCGTATCCACAAATTGAATATCCTCGATGCTGGTCGTGACGTTCTTAAGCACGGGCAACTGCTGCCGGAACTGATCTTGCAGCGCTGTGGTTGAAACGGTATGCCCTTCTCGTAGCTTGACATAAAGCGTGCCTTTGTTGGGCTGCTGCCGTGTGCCAACCGTTGTAAACACACTTTCCACCTCAGGTGATTGAAGCACAACGGCTTCTAGCTTTTTCGCTGCCTCCAGGGAGTCCTGAAGTGGATTGATGGGGGGTGCTTTCTGTGCCGCTGCTAATAGGGCTGGGTCTATACCAGAGGGTAACGTGGTTGGCTTCACCCCAGCCGCTTGTGCCTGTGCCGCTTGAGCCAACGCAGCTTGATTAAGCGCGATCGCGGGTAAAGGAGCGGTGTAGGTAATGTTGAACTCACCCCGATCGAGCTTGGGGATGAATCCTTTGGGGATGATGGGAATAAGTGCTAAACCAGCAACAAAGCTCAACAGAGCAATGCCGACGACAATGGCTCGGTGCATCAACGACCATTGCAACAGCTTGCGGTAGGCGTTGACAAACCCTGACCAGCTCTGCTCGGATGGTTTTTGGGGGCGTGGTCGCAACCAGTAGACCGCGAGCAGTGGAGAGAGTGTGCGGGCAACCAGCAGCGAAATCAGCACTGCGGCTGACACGGTAACGCCAAAGGGTTGAAAGAACTGTCCGACTACGCCCCGCATAAAGGCGACGGGCAAGAAGACTGCCGCGATCGTCAGGGTAGCGGCTGCCACCGTCAAGCCAATTTCATCCGTAGCTTCGATCGCCGCTTGACGGGGTGATTTGCCACCTTCATCCAGGTGACGGGCAATGTTTTCGACATCGACGATCGCGTCATCCACAATAATCCCAACGACCAATGCCAAAGCCAGCAAGGTGATCGTCTCCAGGTTGAAGCCAAAGAGCGCCATCACAATGAAGGTGCCAAACAGCGAAGTCGGAATCGCCAGTGCCGAAATTAATGTGGCTTTCCAATCCCACAAAAAGGGAAAGATGACAATGACGGAGAGGACGATCGCCAGCCCTAGCGCCTCGACTGTCGAATCAGTTGCCTCGCGAATATACTCTGCCTGGGTTGCGGCTAGGTTGACCTGCACGCCTGGTAACTGCGATCGCAACTGAGCAATAGCATTGTCCACAGCTTTAACCACATCCAGCGTGTTCGCATCGCCACGCTTCACCACTTCAAGCGCTAGCGCATCGCGACCACCAAAGCGCACCGCTGATGAACCTGCATTCAACACGGCTTGTTCTGCCACATTCGGTTTAGCAGTTGGGGCAGTGACCGTGGCTCCAGCCGGAACGCCCAGCAAGTTGACCTTCAAGACACCCGGCACCTGGGCGATCGTGGGGAGAATGCGCTCTTGTGCCAGCGTGGTCAACTGGGTGAGGGTTTGTTTGGGATTTTCGATCGCGTAGCTGACAACTGCTGACTCATTCAGATTGACCGGAGTAATCTTGTAAGTGCTGTTGTCGGGTAATTTGAGATTCTTTAGCTGCGTCTCAACGCGCGTCACCGATTCGTCGAGATTGGTGCCCACTGCAAAGGAAAGGCTGACAATCGATCGTCCTGGATAAGTAGACGATCGCACGGAATTTAATCCCTGTGCTTCGAGGGGCTGTAGTGCCTCCTCCATTAGTTGCGTGAGTCGGGTTTCGGTTTCCTGAGCTGTAGCGATGCTGGCTGTTGCATTGACCACCACTACCGGAAAGGTCACATCTGGAAACAAGGCGTACTTGAGGGAGCTAAAAGCCAGCAACCCTGCTACAGAGACAGCAATCCAGAAGCCCAGCGTCAGCCAGGGATACTCAATTGCCAGTCTAGAAATATTAAAACGCTCTCGCAAAGACATGGCAGGTCAATCCACCCCTCAACTTACATTTACTTCAGTTGCTACTAGTCATCCTACCGTTTTAGGCTACCGATAACAGCGCCTGGGCGATCGCTGGTTTCGTCAAGGATGCAGCAAGCGGTTGGCAAATTTAAAGACCTCCCCCAAATCAATATTCTCATTGTGATCGGTCTTTAAAAACGACTTCAGAACGGGGTTTGCTCCTGACGTGCGGGAGGTGCCCGTTCCCAAATTGAGAAACCCTAATGCCACTGTAACCAAACCGGGCAGTGCGGCTTGCAGCGTCGTGTTACTTAAGCCTGTACGTTGGGCAAGAGCCTGAAGCAACTGCTGCTGACGCTCTGGTGTAAGAAACGCTGGCAGTGAGGCAGCACCGTAATTAGATGTGCCGACGGCTTGGCTAACCAGCGCGTCGCTAGCCACACTGCCGATCACAGCAGACTGCCGAAAGACCGTTTGCAGGAAACTACCTATTACCGAGAGCAGCGTTTGAAGCATGGCATCATCAAACCCGTGGCTGCTGCCTAGCTGTTGCGCCTCACTCACAATGACATTCAGTTGATCAACGCTGCCTTGCTGGTTGGGATGATTAATGGCGCTAAGGATGTCAAAAAAAAGTCCCATAACTGTATACCCTGCTGACGCTAGATAAAGCGATGACCGACGGCGTTGAAACGATCGAGCGTAGGCTGGCATGACGCTAACGTCTCAACCCCATTGTCTCAGCGATCGCCCACAAAACCCCTAAGCACCAGGAACCCAGGTCGGTGTCGATCGCGCCAGCAGAAGAAAGCGTCCATCCAGCGCCATGTAGCCTAGTTCGGCGATGTATTCAAGGTTGCTAACCGGCACCGAGACGTGCTGATCGTGATCCCAGTCATTGCAAAAGTACTGTTGCACGCTTTGAGGAAAAGCATTGCCCGTACCAGTGGCGGCATACACTCGCAGCGCCATCTGCTGCCCACCCTGTTGCTTCAGCGCATCTTTTTCGGCTTGGTCTGCTTCCCAATACACGTACAACGCTTGGTCAGCGCGAGGAATGAGAACAAGCTGACTTTGGCTCGTCGGCTGAGGGCTATCTGCAATCGTTCGCTCGGCAAGAGCACTTGTTGTGAAGACAGGTTCTGGTATTTCTGAGACGTCTGGTGTTTCCGAAATGATGGTTTCTGGCGATCGATGCCACACCATCCCATCCATCGCTTCACCATTTGCCACCGTGTCAGCGGCTAATGAGACAGCATCCTCAGTCTCGTCATACCAAGCGCTTGTTTGTGCTATTTCACCTGTCTGCAAGGCAGTGTTAGCGTTAGGTTCCAGCACTCGCTGGCTGTTGTCAGCACTGGCATACATATCACCGCGATCGACAGCAATAACCGGAGATGCAGCACCCGCTGTTAAGAGTGTTCCATCTGCCAGCACTACATCGTCGCCTGGTATCGCGTCGCTTGCGGCATCCGGCGCGATCGCCTTCTGTGCCACAGGGCAAGCAGGTACGTGTACAGACTCCGATCGGGCAACCTGGAGCCAGCGCCCCTCAGCCGCAATGTAGCCAAGCTCGGCAAGATACATCCGATCGTCCGTCCGAAT
>DATNQS010000147.1:0-1835 GCA_036703925.1 Candidatus Sericytochromatia bacterium | reverse complement strand
CTTCTCTGTGAGGGCGATCTCGTTGTCATGACTGCTGGCACCTTGCAGGGTGTTTCTGGCTCCACCGACCTGATCAAAGTGGAAATGGTTACAGCCGTACGGGGTAAGGGTGTGGGTATTGGTCAGGGCATGATTAGCGGTAGAGCGAGGGTGATCCACAGCAGCACGGATATGAGCCACTTTAATCCAGGCGAAATTCTAGTGGCACAACATACGGGTGCTGAATTGATTGATACCATCCGTAAAGCGGCTGGCATTGTCACTGAAGATGGTAGCCTTACTAGCCATGCTGCTGTGATTGGGTTACGCCTGGGTATACCCGCGATCGTGGGCGTGAAGAATGCGACTTCGGCAATCCGCGATGGCGAAATTGTCACCCTCGATCTCCAGCGAGGGTTGGTCTATTCGGGCGCGGCAATTCCCAATCAGGTTGAGCCAGCGCTACCTGTTTAATAGACATCGGGTTTCTTAGAGAAACCCGATGTCTGTTGAGGTGGCTTTAATTTGCCCAATCTTTTGCCCAGGCAAGGGTCCTATGCACTTGCTCTAAGGTCGCCGCTTCGCAATAGAGCCGTAAAACTGGTTCTGTGCCGCTAAAGCGGATTAACAGCCAGCTTTGGTCGTCGAGGCGAAATTTGTAGCCATCAACAGAGAGGCAATCAATGACGCGATGCCCAGCGATTTCAGTCGGCGGCTTAGTTTGAAGCTGGTTCAGCAGTTTTGCCCGTACCTCCATGCTGGCGAGGGGTATGTCAATGCGATCGTAGCTAGAGAAAAAGCCTGTTCGTTCTTGTAGCTTGTGGTAGAGGTCGCTCAGGTCTAACCCAGAGCGGACGATCGCCTCCAGCACATACAGCGCTGACAACAGGGCATCGCGTTCGGGGATATGGTTACCGTAGCCGATACCGCCCGATTCTTCGCCACCCAGCAGCACATGGCTTTCCAACATGCGATCGGCAATGTATTTATAGCCAACGGGTGTTTCAAAGACTGGCAAGTTGTAGAGTGCCGCTACTTTGGGCATCAGGTCAGAGCCACTGATAGTCTTGACCAGTTCACCACTAAAGCCACGATGAGCAACTAGATGCTCAATCAAAACTGGGATGAGGATTTGGGAACTGAGAAAGTTTGCCTGCCCATCGACAGCCGCAATGCGATCGCTATCGCCATCAAACACTAGCCCCACTGCTAAACCAGCCGGATTTTCCTGACGGTAGGCGCGAATATGCTCAAAAAAGCTCGACAGGTAGCGTGGTAACGGTTCGGGTGCGCCGCCACCAAACAACGGGTCGCGATCGCTGTGCAGTTCTCGGATGGGTGTTTTGAGCAATTGTTCCAGACCACCTGCTGCTGCTCCATGCATCACATCCGCAAAAACGGTCAGCTTGCCCTGCTGAATGGCTTGCCGAATGGCTGCAATATCGACCTTTGTTTCCAGCCCTTTGCAGTAGCCTTCCCAGGGATTGAAGGTCTGTAGCGTACCCGGTGTGCCCTGAACCGTTTTGCCCTCTGCTAGTAGCGCTTCTACTTGCTGCGTTACCGCAGGCGGGACAGAGCCGCCAAACGCACCCTTAATTTTTAAGCCAGAATAGCTGCCAGGATTATGGCTTGCAGTAATGACCAGTGCGCCTAAGGCATTGTGTTCTTTTGCAGCCCAGCTAAAGGCAGGTGTGGGCGCGTAGCCATCTGACAGCAGTACATCAAAGCCAGCCGCTCTCACTGCTTCAGCCGTTGCTAGCGCAAAGTCTTCGGACAGGAAGCGCCGATCGTAGCCCACAATCACTAACCGCTTGGCAGTTGTGCTGCCGTAGACGTTTGCCAGGACATGAGCCGCT
>DATNQS010000146.1:0-7239 GCA_036703925.1 Candidatus Sericytochromatia bacterium | reverse complement strand
CGCCATGTCGTGTTAGAAGAGATTCGTCGATCGCAGGATAATGTTCGCCGCCGCACGTTTCAGCAGGCAACCGAACTCACCTTCGATCACCTCCCCTATCGTCGTCAAGTGCTGGGTCCGACCACAATTATTGAGCAACTGGCCGCCCAACAGATGCGTGATTTTCACCAGCAGTGGTATCAGCCACAGGCAATGACTGCTGCCGTTGTTGGCAATCTTCCGGTTGATGAGTTGATCCGCATTGTGGAAGCTAGTTTTGTACAAGCAGCCGGCAGTCAGCGCTCAGCTATCAGCAGCAAGTCGTTAGAAGCTCAACTCTCAAAACTTAATCCGTTGTCTCCTGAGGCTCCGTTTCAAACGATCGTGCGTCGAGAATTAACAGATGCTAGCCTTACTCAGGCGCGTCTTATTATGGTTTGGCGTGTACCTGGGTTGAATGACCTCCAGCAGACATATGTTTTGGATGTGCTGGCTTCGGTATTGAGTCATGGGCGGACAACACGACTGGTGCAAGATCTGCGGGAACAACGTGGGCTAGTTTCGAGCATTTCTGCCAGCAACCTGACCTATCAACACCAGGGTGCTTTCTACATTTCAGTACAACTGCCGACTGAGAATTTAGCCATCGTAGAAGCGGCAATCGTCCAGCATCTCCATGACTTGCAAGCAGACCTCATTAGCGAAGCCGAAATTGCGCGCATCCGCACTCGCGTTGCCAATCATTTTATCTTTGGCAGCGAGACACCGAGCGATCGCGCCGGACTGTATGGTTACTATCAGGCTCTCGTTGGCGACCTTTCAGCGGCGATCGACTACCCAACCCACATCCAGGCATTAGATGCTGAAGCAGTCAGGGCAGCAGCTCAAAAGTATCTTTCGCCGACAGCGTATGGAGTCGTTACGATTAAGCCAGAAGCGAATGAAGGAGCAGGAACATAACCTGTAGCCTAAAATCCGTAGGGTAAACAAGCTAGGGGCATGACTGCGATAAAGCGATGCCGTATCCCTAGGTACTTTCTAGCAAACAAAAGACCTGTTAAGGCAGCAAAAATAGGGTCGGTGGCTGGATAAAAAGAAACCCAGCACCTGACCCTACTAAGCTGCTCCAGCTAAGACATTAGCCCAGCCAACTCTTCAGCCTTTCAGCAATTTGAGGACGGCGTAGCTTTCGCATTGCTTTGCTTTGAATTTGCCGTACCCGTTCGCGTGAGAGGTTAAATAAGCCGCCTACCTCTTCTAACGTGCAGGGTTTGCTAGAGGTTAGCCCGTAGCGCAGGGAGATAATATCTTTCTCGCGTTGGGTTAGCACATCGCCCAGCACATCCCAAATTTCCTGACGCAGCATGGTTTCACTCATCTGTGCTTCGGGCGACTGAGTATCACCATCTTCCAGCAGATCCATGAGTTCCGTATCCTCACCTTTACCCACACGGTGGTTTAGTGATAAGGACTTACGGCGCACTTGCTGCAAATTCCGTAGCTGCTCTGGTGTAACTTCTAGAGCATTCGCTAGCTCCACTTCAGTTGGGTTTCGGTTCAACTCTTTACGCAGGTCGCGATGCGCTTTCTTGAGCTTGTTCAGCTTTTCAACGATGTGGATTGGGAGACGAATGGTGCGGGCATCATTGGCGATCGTGCGCGTAATACCTTGCCGAATCCACCAATAAGCGTAGGTCGAAAACTTGTAGCCCTTGTCTGGGTCAAACTTTTCGGTCGCACGGTTCAAACCTAAGGCACCTTCCTGAATTAAATCTAGAAAAGGCACGCCCCGGTTGAGATAGCGTTTGGCGATCGACACGACCAGCCGCAGGTTCGATCGAATCATCTTACGCTTGGCAACCCGGCTGCGATACAAGCGATGTTCTAGCTGCCGTTCGGTTAGTTCGACAGCAGCCGCTAGTTCTGCCCGAGTGGGAACGCGATCCAATTCCTCAATGAGCCGCGATTGTACGGCATCCATATCAACTAAGTAGCGAATTCGCCGCGCTAGTTCAACTTCCTCATTGGGCTTCAGCAACGGATAGCGCGCCATCTCTTTGAAAAAAGCACCTACTGCATCATCAGAACTGGTTTTGCTATAGCCAGACGGACGAGCACTGGCAATCTGATCCACATCCTCGTCCGTACTCATTGCTTCGTCATCATCGCTAATAACGTCATCAAGCAGACTTGCATCGGTAATGACGGCATCCGCTGCGTCATCACCCTGAAAAAGTTCCGCTTCAGCAGCATCAATATCAGCAAAGTCGGGTTCAGCCAAATCGTCAGCAGCTAACCCAATAGGCAGATTTCCGTCAGTCACCAGTTGCAACGATTCAAGCATCGCGTCAGCAGGCATTGCCTCATGCTCAAACGCCGCTGTATCTTTGGATTGAATAGTCTCTTGGTACATAAAAATGATTGGTGTGAGGGGGCTGCTTACTTAAAAGGGGTGATAAGTATACGCTTTTCTAAGCGATGACATCTTTGAATCTAGCTATGCAAGCTGAGTAAATTGCTTAGCCTTTAGGTTTGCCGAACTTAACGACTCAACTAGGAACGTGGGAAAAGGGTGTTACCTGCAAGCCGCATACCAGCAGAGAAACGCTTAACCAGTACCATGCCATGAGCCGATCGCCTTTTGTTAAATTACTTGAAGCAAATTTTTAGGCTGTCCGCTCGACTACAAAAAAGCCTTTCAACCCTGTTTAATCGCTTCAACAAGTTGGGTAGAGAGACAAATACGCCACAGAGGAAAATGATGATGATCGGCAAACTCCAAGGTGCGAATCTCTAGAGCAGGTGCAAATCTTTGGAGTGGAAAGACTTTTGCCCGACAATCACAGTGAAAGCTGCTACCCCCTTTTCTCTTGCAAACTCTAGGCAGATGCCAGAGGCAAACAGGTCTTGAGACGTGCCGCTCAATAGGCATTATCTGTAGCCGAACTATAGCTGAACATTGTCATACGTTTGGCAGGAAGACCCTATGCTTGCTGCACCTATCCGCTTACTGCGGTCAAAACGCTGGTTGTGTTCAACTGTTTTTATCCTTTTAAAAGAGTCCCATAGAGTTCATACCTCTCCTATCTATCGGTAGGGTGAAAACACCTCTTCCACAAGCTAGAGTGTGAAAAGCTATAGGAAGAAGGAAAAGCGAACGCCGCACGTTTCTGGCAGACAGAAGACGAGATCAAGCACTAAAGCCTCCTCTCCGTAAGCCTCCACCACGACTATATGTTCCTAGAGTCTGAATCCCCTGATGTCTGTGTTGGCTGAACCTGGAACCGATTATTGTGCTGATGCACCCCTAGCTGCCTGGGTTGAAGTGCTGGTAGATTGTCCCGGTGCACAAGGCATTTTCACCTACCGGCTTCCTCCCTCTCTGGTGATTCAACCAGGTGATATTTTAAGCGTGCCCTTTGGGATGCAACAGGTAGGCGCGATCGCGATTCGTTGCCTTGCCACTCCGCCTGCTGACCTGGAGCCCACCCAAATTAAGGCTGTTGATACGCTCTTACAGACGGGATTCTTTTCGGCAACCTATTGGCAGCTTCTAACCCACGTTGCAGACTATTACTGCACCTCTTTAATGCAAGTGGTGCGCGTTGCGCTACCGCCGGGACTGCTGACGCGATCACAGCGGCGCGTCCGGCTGGTCGATCGAAAGGATACAGGCGAAACGATAGAGGATAAGGGCGAAACTAATGCCTCCGCTCTCGCCTCTCCCCACCTTTCTCCTGTCGCTCAACAACTCCTCACACTCCTCAATGCAAGCAAGACGGGAGACTATACCTGGCAGTACCTACAACGCCAGTGTCAGGGTGCACATCAAGGGCTACAAGAACTTGTCCGCAACGGCTGGGTTGAAAATTATCTAGAGCCGCCAGCGACCGTTCGCCCCAAGCAGCGGTTGGCAGTCACCCTGGTTGGGTCCCCGTCTTCCGCTGACCTCAGCCTGACCACCCGGCAGCAGGAGATTCTGGCAGTGCTGCGACGGCAGGGCGGTGAGCTGTGGCTGGCAGATTTGCTCCAGCAATGCCGTACCAGTTCCACGACGCTGAAAGGTTTGGCGCAGAAAGGGCAGGTTGTGATTCAGCCGCGTGAAGTGCTCCGGCGTGAGCATGGCCCGACGATCGCCGCCGATGTCTCGAAGCCCTTAACTCCAGACCAAACAGCAGCGTTGGAGCAGCTTCAGGCACTCTCTGGCTTTGCTCAAGTGTTGCTGCATGGTGTCACTGGCTCTGGTAAAACCGAAGTTTACTTACAGGCGATCGCACCTATGCTGGAGAACGGACAATCTGCTTTGGTGCTGGTGCCCGAAATTGGGCTGACACCCCAATTGACCGATCGCTTTCGTGCCCGTTTTGGCGATCGTGTCTGCGTCTACCACAGTGCCCTCTCCGATGGCGAACGCTACGATACCTGGCGGCAAATGCTCAATGGTGATGCTCAGGTTGTCATTGGCACCCGCTCTGCCGTCTTTGCACCGTTGCCACGCCTGGGTCTCATTGTGCTTGATGAAGAACACGACTCTAGCTTCAAGCAAGACCAGCCTGCTCCTTGCTATCACGCCCGCACGGTTGCTAGCTGGCGAGCAGAGTTAGAAGATTGTCCGCTGCTGTTAGGGTCGGCAACGCCGTCGCTGGAAAGCTGGGTGCTCTGTAGAAGCCAGAAGGCAGAAGGCAGAAGGCAGAAGGCAGAAGTAACTCAAAACTCTCTAGCGCAGCGGCATGAAGTGCTACTTAAAACTTTCACCCCTCACCCCTCACCCCTCTTCCTCTCCCTTCCTACCCGCGTTCACGATCGCCCACTGCCCTCGATCGATGTGGTGGATATGCGCCGGGAACTCCATGAAGGCAATCATTCAATTTTTAGTCGATCGCTGCGATCAGCCCTCCTTACCATGAAGGAAGGGCAGCAGCAGGGCATTCTATTCATTCACCGTCGTGGGCATAGCACCTTCGTCTCTTGCCGGAGTTGTGGCTACGTTGTTACCTGTCCTAACTGCGATGTCTCGCTGGCGTACCATCATGTTCATAGTGAGGCAACACCCCTACTACGCTGCCACTACTGCAACCACACCCGTCTGTTACCCAACGACTGCCCAACCTGTCACTCGACCTACTTCAAGCATTTTGGCAGCGGCACTCAGCGTGTTGCTCAAGCGGTGACGCAAGAATTTCCTGACCTTCGCCTGCTGCGGTTTGACAGTGACACAACGCGCACAAAAGGTTCGCATCGAGCACTGCTCAACCAGTTTGCGGCTGGCGAAGCAGACCTTTTAGTGGGCACTCAAATGCTGGCAAAAGGGATTGATCTACCGCAGGTGACGGTGGTTGGCATTGTGTCAGCCGACGGGCTACTGCATATGGCAGATTATCGTGCGAGCGAACGTGCTTTTCAAACGCTGACCCAGGTAGCGGGGCGCTGTGGGCGCGGGGATGATCCGGGACGGGTGATTCTGCAAACCTATGCGCCTGACCATCCAGTTATTCAAGCTGTGCAGCAGTATGCCTATGAGCAGTTTGTTGCTACCGAACTGGGCCAACGATCGCAGCTCAACTATCCGCCCTATGGTCGCCTGGTCTTATTACGGTTTGGCAGCACCAGCCCAATCGCAGTGCAGCAAGCTGCCGAACGAGTAGCGCTAGCACTGGCAGACTTAGAAGCGCAGGGTGTAGAGCGCCTGGGACCCGCGCCTGCTGTTATTTTGCGCGTTGCTCGTCGCTACCATTGGCAAATATTGTTGAAGCTACCGCTTCATATCGCAGTGACGCTGCCGGATAGCACAGCACTCCGGGCGCTTTGCGCCAGCAACGTCAGTTTAACAATTGATGTTGATCCACTAAATTTGTTCTAATTTGCTCCAAGAGATGCTTTAACAAACGGAGAGGGAACGCTAGGCGAGACGAATGGCGATCGCCCGCCAGTGTCAATGTGCTTACAGTAAAGCCTTTTAGATATTCCATCCCTGCAAATACGGAATAGAGCAAGCGCGTCTCGTTTCTTTAAATACAGGCACTAGCCTTGCAGACAGGGGCATACAACCTTTTAGCTGCATGGGCAAACAGAAAATGTCAAGCCTTAAGTGCCTGGACTAGCGAACGTCTTCATTCTACCAACTTCATCGGGATAAGCCCTTATGACCTTCCAACCTGTTAAGCTGACTGCCCTCATTGTACTTTTAGCCAGCGTTGCTACGCCTCCAGATTCGGCCCAGGCAGCAGCATTGGGTCAAGTAACGCCTGCCAACCGCACAGCCACCCTACTTCTTACACAAGCACAGGCTACTCCGGTTGCCCGTCTGCTCAAAGACGGCAATGCCTTGCTGGATGAGAGTAAGTTTGAGCAAGCGCTGTCTTTGTTTAAGCAAGCGCTAGACGCTGACCCAAAAAATGTCCCGGCCTGGATTGGTCAGGGCAATGCGTTCTACAATTTAGAGCAGTATGATGAGGCGATCGCTGCCTATAAGCGTGCCACAGAACTCGATTCGCGCTCAGTATATGGCTGGGTTGGGCTAGGCAATGCGCTGGATGACAGCAAAAAGCCAGAAGATGCTCTAAAAGCTTATGACCAAGCGCTGAAAATTGACGCTAACGATGCCAATGTCTGGTACAACCAGGGTGTAACGCTCAGTCGCCTACGCCGCTATCAGGACGCACTGACTGCGTACGATCAAGCGATACGCCTGCAACCAGCCTATGGAAGTACCTGGTACAACCGAGGCATGGTGTTAACTAAGCTGCAACGCTATCCTGAGGCGCTTGCGTCTTATGATCAGGCGATCAAGATTGCCCCTGAGCGCGCGGATACCTGGATCAATCGTGGGAATGTGCAGTTTAACCTCAAGCGCTATCAAGATGCGGTTAAATCCTACGATCGAGCAATCACGCTCCAGGCAAGTAACGAAGATGCCTGGTTTAATCGTGGTGTTGCCTTAGCCCAACTCGAGCGGTATCAGGATGCGATCGCATCCTTTGAGAAAGCGCTTAAAATCAACCCCAACAACACAGATGCTCGCGAAAGCCGTGATCTCTTGCTCAAGCTAGTGGGACAACTGAATCAAGACGCTGTATGAGTAAGCGTAGCAGGCACCACTTGATGCCCAGCTTGCAACCATACTTGAACGGCTCTCTCTAAAACCGATTGCTTCACCAAAACGTAATCTGTGTCGTAGGTAGAGATAGCAAAAATGCTAATGTCAGCCGCTAATGGTACAGCGACGTGACCAAAACGCCCGTCAATGCGAAAGCCAGCGGT
>DATNQS010000145.1:0-2371 GCA_036703925.1 Candidatus Sericytochromatia bacterium | reverse complement strand
AACCGTAATCTTGCCCAGACTCTGCGCTGGAGCCGGAACAAAGCAACTCCTTACCACTGCGACGGCATCTTTGTTCCGGCGGCCTGGTATCAGTATCTAGAGAAGTGTGAGGTGCTAGCCTCTCCAGTGTGGGAGGAATTGAGTGACCATAGCCCGGTAGTAGCGACGTTTTCTGAAGCATTGGAGCTGTTTTCTATTTCTGATGTGCCTCTATCAAGTGCGACTCTTCCTGCCACTCTACTGTCCTAAGCGTTCACCTAAGAACAAGGTGAGGTGAACACTAGCAATAGCTTCCTGACTTTACTTTGCCAACGACTTCCAATGAATGCAATTGAGTGGTACGAGCACAATGCGGCTGCTATTATCCCTTGCTATGAAAGCCTTCAAGCAGAAGATGTTCATGATTGGCTACTGAGATTACTCCCCAATCGCTTCAGTTTAGTGTTGGATATTGGGGCAGGTAGCGGGCGAGATGCAGCTTGGTTAGCAGCTTTGGGACACGAAGTAATTGCTGTTGAACCAGCAGCAGCGATGCGAGAAGCAGGGCAGCGGCTCCATCCCCATGCCAAGATTCGTTGGATTAACGATCATCTCCCGGCGCTAGAAAACATTCATCAATTGGGCATGGCATTCGACTGCATTCTTCTGAGTGCCGTTTGGATGCATATCCCCCCTGCTGAGCGATCGCGGGCATTCCGTAAGATAATCACCTTGCTCAAACCCGGTGGACTGCTGGCAATGACCTTGCGGCATGGAGTTGCTGAAGCAGACCGTGGGATTTATGAGGTGACGTGGGAAGAAATTGAACGGCTAGCCCGAAATCATGGAGCTACGATTGTCTGCAAAGTAGAAACCCCTGATTGGCTCAGTCGATCGGATGTGTCCTGGACGCAGATAGCGATATCGTTACCTGATGACGGCACAGGTGCTTTGCCCCTGCTGCGACACATTATTTTGAATGACTCAAAATCGTCTACCTATAAATTGGCACTCCTGCGGGTAATTTGCCGGATGGCAGATAGCGCTGCTGGAACCGCTCACCCTTTAGACGACGAGTTTGTCAGCGTTCCACTCGGGTTAGCTGCCCTTTACTGGATTCGGCTGTTCAAACCTTTATTGCAAGCAGATCTACCTCAAAACCCAACCAATCGAGGATTTCAGGGATTAGGGTTTGTCGGGGAAGGATTTCGATCGCTCGGTGATGTCTCCCACTTAGACTTGCGAATTGGGGCACGATTTTCAGGAGCAGCCGCCCAAGCTTTACATCAAGCACTCAAGGAAGCAGTGAAGACGATAACGCAGATGCCAGCTCATTACATGACCTATCCCAATGGCAGCCAGATTCTGAAAGTCACTCACAACTCCCGGCTGCTTACACCAACTGAAATCCTGATCGATACTGCCTATCTTGCCAACTTTGGGCAACTAATCATTCCTAAAAATATCTGGTTAGCCTTACTGCGCTTTGATGTCTGGATTGAGCCAGCATTGATTGCCGAGTGGATTCGGCTGATGAAAGGATATGCCAGTGGGCAAGGACGATCTCTCAACGAAGCAGAAATCGCGCAAGCCGTAACCTGGGCAGACCCCACTCGAGATGTGACCATCGCACGACAACAGGCGATCGAGCTGCTGACATCGAAAGACTTGTTTTGTGTATGGACAGGCAAACGGCTGAACGAGCGTTCATTGGACATTGACCACTGTTTCCCCTGGTCGGTATGGGCCTGTGATGGCCTTTGGAACTTAATGCCTTCTGATCGGCAGGTAAATCAACACCAAAAGCGCGATCGCTTACCGGGTGCTGAGATTTTGCACGCTGCTCAAGAACGAGTGCAGCTCTGGTGGGATGAAGCGTATCTTCAAACAGCCAATCCGCTCATACCTATCCGCTTCATGAGCGAAGCACGTGCTAGCTTACCAGGACTTTTTCACGTGACCCATTCACTCACTCTTGACGATCTTTTTACAGCCACCTTGATGCAGCGGATCAGGCTGAAGCATGATCAGCAGGTGCCAGAGTGGGTGAAACCAGCCAGTACAACTTAATCACTTGAAAACAGAACTCATGGATTGGCAGCTAGCAGAGGAGAACAATTCAATAGGCTGCCGGTAGCTGTACTACAACTGCCTTCAACTACAAGTTCTGGGGCTAAATTCGAGTTCAAGCAAAAGTATGTCTCCAGAACTGTAGGGATCTAGCCAAGAAGCAACCCTCATAATAGTCTTGGCCCCCTAAGCTCTAGTGTGCTAAACCTAGAACAAAAAAGGGATCGGATAGACTTCCATAGCAACACCCTTGATGGAGGTGGAGATGCAATCACAAGAACCTGACTGGTCGGCTCTCATCCAACGAATTGAGTTAATCGAG
>DATNQS010000144.1:0-6945 GCA_036703925.1 Candidatus Sericytochromatia bacterium | reverse complement strand
CAGAGCGTCCAGCCAGCGCTACTATTTTGGTCTGCCAAAAATCAGATTGTTTAAAGCGAGGCGGTAAAGCGGTTTGTCATGCGTTAGAAGCGGCTCTGAGCGATCGCAACCTTACTGATCAGGTAACACTTCGAGGAACAGGCTGCATGAAGCAGTGCAAAGCAGGACCACATGTTGTCTTCATGCCTGAGAAAGCCCGCTATAGCCGTGTTGCTGCCCGTGACGTTGCTGCCCTCGTTGACGAACAATTTCCGCGTAACTCGCAGCAAAATTAACGTAAGCGAAGGCATCTACGATCGCGCTAGTAAGCTGTTCCTAGCGTAATCGCCTCCGTTTCTACAGGAACTGGGATCGAAAATACCCTCTTACCCCTTTGCCTACACACTTTTAATGTCGGCTGCTCAACGTGAGGTAATCTCAACGTCAACGGGGAAGAGGGCATTCAGAACAAATCGTTTGCTCGTTGTTCTTAGCTGCGATCGCTAGACTTTGGGTGCGCCTCTGCCTAACACCTGATCTCTTAAGGAGCCAAAGCTTTCGGCTAGCTCTTCTCGATTAGAGGCTCGCCATAAGTAACGATAGATAAACCAGGCGGTGTAGGCAAAGCCGATCAGCTCAAACGTTGGTGCAAGCAAAGGAATGTCGTTGATGGCATCTAGAAGCGCAAGGGTCAGCTTAACAGACACAATCGAGCCAAAAATAAGACCCAGCGTTATAAGAGGGCGCTTGTACTCGCCAAAAAAGTCTGACAAATAGTCAGGCAAACCGGACAAAAACTTATAAATACGATCGCCGACTTGCTTCAGTTGTTGACTCGTCTCGGATTCAGGGGCAGGTGGCAGCAACAGCGGCTCATCTGTTGGCATACCTAGATCAGGAGCAAAACTAGAAGGGCTTGTATCGGAAAACTCAGGAGCAAAACCAGAAGGGCTTGTATCGGAAAACTCAGATTCTTGAATGTCAGAACTCATACTCATAACCTGGAATTAACAACCTGGGCAAGGCTGGAGCGATTTCAAGCACTCTCAGCCGTAACGGGACTGGTTTGACAGTTTTAACACTAACAACCTTAGAGTCAGGTTTTATCATTAGTAAGACAGATTAAGCAAGAGTGCCTTGCTTCCACCAGCACTACTGGCAGGACATCTGCTTTTTAATCGCCTTTTAAGGTTAAAACGATCTGACTGCTAAAGTGTTTAACCGTGAAAATCTTAGCTACAAGCGCCTGCATTGTACTGCTCAATCGCCATTTTGCCTACAAAGGTTTGTCTTGCGCTGCTACTGCAATGCGTAGACTACTGGTACACAGACAGCCACTGCCTGGGTTGATTTTCTTTACACTTAGGGAACGTTAAAAAAGAACGCTAAAGCTGTCGCTGGTAGTATTGTTGCCGTAGTAAGCTGTCGCCAGGTTATTGCATAGAAGGCTCACTTTAAATGTCGTTGAGCCTCGCAGTAAAGCTGGCACTCCTACAAGTCGATTTCTAGAGTCACGTCTTCTAGAGCAGGCGCAAAGCTGTTTAGACCAGTGGGGGCGATCGCCCCAGTGCTTCAGCCGCGATCACAGCACCGTTCTTGTCCAAAGAGAGCAAGGAAAATGACCCAGATTCTGGTGATTGAAGATGATGCACTCGTGTGCACTTTAATGCTCAAGCTGCTGAAAGCAGAAGCCTTTGAGATACTGATTGCGAATGATGGTGCCACAGGCGTTCAGCTTGCACAGATGTATGAACCAGACTTAATCATCTGTGATGTGATGATGCCTGAGTTTGACGGTTACGAAGTCTTGCGGCAACTACGGGATCAACCAGCGACAGCAACGATCCCGTTTATTTTCTTGAGCGCCAAAGCCGATCGTACTGATCTACGCCAGGGTATGGAACTGGGTGCTGATGATTATTTGACTAAGCCCTTCAAGCGAGCCGAGTTACTGGGTGCCATTGCCGCCCGCTTGGAGAAACGCGATACCCTTACGCAGCCCTACATTCGTGAAATGAAGCGGGCAGCCAGTATGTTGGGGCAGATGGCGTATGTTGATCCCCTGACAAACCTACCCAATCGTATTTCCTTTCATAACCAGTGCCAGAATGCCATCCAACAGGCACAGGAAGCAGGTTATAGTCTTGCCGTTATGCACCTCAATCTAAAAGATTTTGGGGTATTTAACACAGCGCTAGGGTACTTCAACGGCGATCGCCTGTTACAAAAAGTTGCCACACGGCTCAAGCGGGCTGTAGGCGAAAGTGGTGCGGTCGCACGGCTCGTTGGGAATGAATTTGGCGTGTTGCTCAACCAGGTTAGCGTCGAAGTTAGCGATGAACGGGCGATCGACAACCTCGTGCAGAACCTTTTGGCAAGCCTTACAGAACCCTATGAGCTGGATGAGCAGAGTGTGCAGCTCCAGGTAAGGATAGGCATTGCTTTCTACCCCAAGCATGGCAGCAGCCCTGATCAACTCTTTGACCATGCCGAAATTGCCTTACGCTACGCCAAAGCGCAGAACAATCAGTATCAGCTTTACACACCCGAATTAGCTGTGCTGGAGGCTGAGAAACAGCTCATGCAGAGTCAACTGGCACTCGCGCTTGAGCGACAGGAATTTCAGCTTTACTATCAGCCACAGGTTAACCTGATCACAGGGCGGATTATTGGCGCTGAGGCACTGTTACGTTGGAACCATCCAACGCATGGGCTAATCAATCCAGACGTTTTTCTTGCTAATGCCGAAGATCCTGCCATAGAGCTGGCGATCGGACGTTGGGCGTTAGAAACTGCTTGTCTTCAAGCAACGCTATGGCAGGCAGCAATGGCTCTACCGCTGCGGCTGGCAATAAATGTGTCAGCGCGCCAGTTCCAGCAAGAAAATTTGGTCGCTACTGTAGCAAACACGTTGCAGCAGACCGGGCTTTCTGCTGATGTACTGGTGTTGGAACTGACCGAAGCCTGCGCTATGTCTGCTGTCGAACTGACTGTTTTGAAACTCAAGGAACTCAAGGCGATCGGGGTGCAAATTGCCCTTGATGATTTTGGCACCGGCTTTTCATCGCTAAACTATCTCAAGCGCTTTCCCCTCGACAGTCTGAAAATTGACAAGTCTTTCATCCAAAACATGATGACGAATACTGACGATGCCGCGATCGCCAAAACGATTATTGCAGTCGGGCAAAGCCTTCAGCTCAAGGTGATCGCTGAGGGGGTCGAAACAGTCGCACAGTTTAACTTTTTGCGCCAAAGTGGTTGTCATGCCATGCAGGGCAGTTTGTTCAGCCCTCTGTTGTCAGGACCTGAGCTCCAAGAACTTTTAGCGGCTAACAAGCGCTTCGAGCCAGGTGCTGCAAAGGACTAGCGTTCTGTACGAACGACTACAGCGATCACCAATAAACAAAAGCCACTCAGCCGTCTTCGCACGGTGCGATGGCATTGAGCAGATCATCTCTGATGGTAAGTGGGAGGACTAAATTAAGCCCTACTTAGAGACCGAGTTTCGACTGCGCTCAACCCGCCTACACGTAGGACTGAGAGCATTTCGACTTCGCTCAATGCAGCTTATCAATAATTACGCCCAGCTACTTATCGATCGCTATAATTGTGGTGAGCATTTTCTCTTTCCTCTCAGTCTTAAAGACAACAGAGACTTTGCAGGCTTTCTGGCTCTAGCACGACACTGGGGCGATGGGGCAATTGCCAGGAGTTTGCATCCAGGTCACTTAGCTGCTGATAGTTGCTGCCAACCGAGCAATTCGGGTCGCGAAAGCCTTTAATGCAAGCAATAAACTCGTGAAACCCTTTTTTAGCTTTCTCAAAGGATTTTTCGACAGTCGCTTTTTAGCCTTGGTAAGGAAGGAAATCAACCAGATTTTACGCAATAAACAACTGTTAATTCTGTTGATTATTCCGCCCACTGTGCAGTTGTTACTATACGGGTTTGCCTTAAATCCAGATGTGCATGATTTGAAGCTGGGTGTAGTGGATTATGCGAATGTTTCTGCAAGTCGCGAACTGGTGTCGGCACTAACAGAAAATCGTATCTTTGTGGTGGAGTCGTATCCAGCGACGGAGCAAGAGTTGAGTCGTCAGGTAGAAACGGGCAAATTGACGGCTGGCATTGTGATCCCACCGACGTTTAAGCGCAATCTTAGCCAGGGCAAAACAGCAGAAATTCAAGCGTTTATTGATGGCGTTGATGCCAATACAGCAGGGATAGCCAGTGGCTACATGACGCAGATTCTGCAGCAGTTTAATTTCAGCTCGGCTGGCACCCAAGCCGCTCCGCCCGTGAAGCCAGAAGTGGTTTTTCTTTACAATCCGGGGCTGACAAGTAGCTGGTTTTTTGTGCCAGGGGTCATGGGGCTAGTGCTGACGCTGATTGGTAGCCTGGTCTCGGCAGTGACCGTTGTGCGCGAGAAAGATACGGGCACGCTGGAGCAGTTGCTGATGACACCCGCCGAAGCCTGGGAAATCTTGCTAGCAAAAGTTGTGCCGTTGTTTGTGCTGTTGATGGGTGATGTCTTTCTGGCACTCAGTCTGGGGCGTTTGGTGTTTGGGCTACCATTTCGCGGCAATTTATTGCTGTTTGTTGTGCTGTCGGGGCTATATGTGTTTGTGGGGATCGGTGTGGGCATTATGCTGGCAACGGTTTCCAAATCGCAACAGCAGGTCGTTCTTACAGCCTTTTTCATCAATTTGCCGATGGTGCAAACGTCTGGCGCGATCGCACCGATCGAAACTATGCCAACTTTTTTCCAGATCGTGTCGCTGCTCAATCCACTGCGGCACTACATCACGATCGTGCGAGGCATTTTGCTGAAAGGGGTTGGGTTAGAAGCGCTGTGGATGCACGCTTTGGCGCTAGCAGTGATTGCGATCGTTCTGCTGACCATTAGCGTTAACCAGTTTCGCAGCCAACTCAGTTAAAGGATCGGCAAACGAACGCTTAAATGACTAAGCTCACCTGAGAACCTTGTTCAGTTTTGAAGACCTCAATGCGTGATTGAAACACTTCTTTGAAGTGAGGGACGTGGGTGACAGTGAGAATGCAGGCAAAGTCGGGGGCGATCGCGTTGATGGCGGCAATGAGACGATCGCAGCCTTCTGCATCCTGCGTGCCAAAGCCTTCGTCAACAATGAGCATTTGCAGCGCGGTGCCCGATCGATGTGCCAGCAGTCGCGCTAACGCAAGCCGAATCGCAAAGTTGACCCGAAACGCCTCTCCGCCGGAATAGGTTTCATAGGGGCGGGTGCCATGAGCATCGGCAATCAAAATATCTAGCGTCTCAATCAGTTTTGATTGTTGCAGGGCATTACGGGCTTTGCTGGCTTTTGCCTGACGCGCCTGGTCACGACGGTTTGAGCGCTGGGTAACAAATTGGATATGTAGCTGGTTGGCGCTGAGGCGGCTGAGGATTTGATTGGTTTCGGCCTCTAGTTGCGGCAGCGCATTTTCAATCATCAACGCCTGAATACCGTTTTTACCAAAGGCTTGGGCTAATTCTTGATAGATGCGCTGCTGTCGCTGAACGGCTTGTAGTTGAGTGTTGAGCGCTGAGTATTGAGTGTTAAGTGTTTCGAGCTGCTGCTGTTGCTGCTGTAGGCGACCGAGGGATGCCAGTTGTTCATCCAGGTGCGATCGTTGTTGCTGCATCCGTGCTTCCAGGGTTTGCATTTGTGCCTGGCAGTCTGGGGTGCTCTCTAGCTGTTGCACCAGTTGCTGTACCTGCATTTGAGCCGTCTGCAACCCACGCTGGCGATCGTCCAACGCCTGGGTCAATTCGCTGACTCGTTGCTGCATCTGGGGATAATGCTGGCGGGCACGACCGATTTCTTGATAGCGCAATTGCCAGCTTTGTGCCTGTCGCAGCGCGTGTCGCAAGGCGTTGTGTTGCTCTAGTTCGTAGCCAATCTCAGCGCTTTGACGATCCAGAAGGGCAAGCTGGGTGGCTGTTTCGGCATTTAACTGCTCTAGGTTAGTTTGCATTGTTGTGAGTTGAGCGAGAAGGTCGGGCTGTCGCTGTGTTAGTTGGTCGTGTCGTCGTTGTGCCTGTTTGATTTCGGCTTGGCGAATTTCTGCCCAACGCCAGCGATCGACCTCGCCCCGCGCGAGTGCGTGATCTTTCTCGTCGTAATGTAGCTCCTGCAAACTGCGATCGAGTAAGCGCAGTTCATCGTGTAGCTCAGTGGCGTAATTGCCAAGCTGAAGCGATCGCTCTAACTCGGTCGCTTCTGCGACAACCTGCTGCAAAGTTGCCTGCACAGCGATCGTCGTTTGAAGCTGTTCTTGCAGTTGTCCCCGACGTTCTAGCACTGCACTGTATGGCTTTAGTTCGCGCTCCAGGGCACGGTATTCGTCTCGCAAAATTTGAATTTCGCGTTCTGATGCCGATAGCTGCTCCCGAATGACCCACACCTGGTCTAACACGGCTTGCTGCTCGATTTGATGTTTCTCTAGCACCAGGTTCCAGTGCTGTTCGTCAAGGGGACGATCGCAAAGAGGGCAGGGAGGATAGGGAGTGGGGAGTAGGGAGTGGGGAGTAGGGAGCGGGGAAGCGTTAGGCGTTATACCATGCGCTGCAACGCTAGAGGACTCGGCGGCTTGAGCAAATTCATGTTCCAGCCTTTTGCCTTTTGCCTTTTGCCTTTTGCCTTCTGATCCCTCTCTCCTCTCTCCTCTCTCCTCTCCCCTCCCTTCCGCCACCAACAGTTGCATTTTTTGCTCTAACGCTGCCAGTTGCCCTTCACAGTGCCGTTGCTGTTCTTGAAGCTGCTCCATGAAGCTGCGACGTTCTAAGCCTTTCTCGCGCACTCGTTCTTGATAGGCGCGCCGTGCATCCAGGGCAGCAATGCGATCGCTCACCTCTAGTACGGCTTGTTTAAGCTGGGGTTGGCACGACTGTTGCGCTTGAAGCTGCTGCGCGGAGGCGTGTAGTTCCTCTAAGCGTGTGGTGAGAC
>DATNQS010000143.1:0-6315 GCA_036703925.1 Candidatus Sericytochromatia bacterium | reverse complement strand
GGATAGCGTTTGAGCAGGGAGTTGAGCGTTTTCAGCATGGGTTGATCGCTCCACGATCGCAGGTATAAACAGCTTGAAAAACAGTTTAAAGAGAAGGGAAAGGCGTTACTACTAGTATGCCAAGTCCAGCCAGGGCGATCGTGACTGAAAATGCCAGCAGTTTGAGCCGATTTTGCCAGGCTGGGATAGTGGATGGCTCTACTTCTAGTTTGCGCGATCGGGTTGGCACGGACGGCACGAACCAAAGGAGCACACTGCCCAGCGTCATGAAGCTGCCGAGAATAGCAGCGGTGCCAGCAATCCAGGTGAGAGCAAACCAGAGGCTTTGTGACATGGAGTGTGTCCTAAGACGTTGAGCTTTGTACCTTAATGGTTTGATAGCTGCCGTCCAGAATCAGACACTCGGTGACACAGTGGTTTTTACCTGAATGAAAGTCGTCCGACCCTAGTAACCTGACTTTATCAGCCGCACGGCGGGTTAGGAAAGGTTATAAAAAACCCCTAGCCAAAGCCAGGGGTTCAGTAACTTAAGCGTGACTCACTGAAATGATGCGCCAGTTGGCTTAAACATCGTAAATGCGACATTCCAAAGCGTCAGGACGTTCTTCGCAGTAGCGATCGAAGTTTGTCTTTTGCTTCAAGCGACGATCAGAGCTTGCCGCTTGCATTTCTTCTACAGCATCCCAGGCAACGGCACATTCGCTGGAAAGTTCGCCATTGGTACTACAGGCAGAGCGTGCTTGTTCAAGCATGGATTGCAACTGCTGTTCGAGGGGTGCAGTGTTGTTCTCAAGTAATTTAGACATTGTATGAGGCTCCTGTAACTGGGTTTATGTAGCGTTAACCCGTTGATTCGCACGTTTGTATCGGGTGCTTAACTCTACTCTAACGCTGTTGTCAGGTTTTGACAGTAGAGAAAACTAGCAACTGACGTGCGGTAATCTGGCTAGCCTCTAGACATAAACACGGGGAGAAAGCAGTCCAAACGTCTGGGCTGACGCAGCAAAACTTAACACAATGAAGCAGGAAGATTGCTGTCAAGCACGTCTCCCCCTTTTGGTAGACTTAAAGACTGAGATCAGAATTAACAGAACCGCGCAAACTCAAGCAGTTGGAGGATTTACTTCGTGGAGAACACGCTCGGTCTAGAGATTATTGAGGTTGTAGAACAGGCGGCGATCGCGTCTGCCCGCTGGATGGGTAAAGGCGAGAAGAACATTGCCGACCAGGTTGCGGTAGAAGCCATGCGCGAACGCATGAACAAGATCCATATGCGTGGCCGCATCGTTATTGGTGAAGGTGAGCGCGACGACGCACCCATGCTCTACATCGGTGAAGAAGTTGGTATTTGTACACAAGAAAACGCAGAAGCCTTCTGTAACCCTGATGAACTGGTTGAAATTGACATCGCGGTAGACCCTTGTGAAGGTACCAACCTCGTTGCCTATGGACAACCTGGTTCTATGGCAGTGTTAGCAATCTCTGAAAAAGGTGGACTGTTTGCAGCACCCGACTTTTACATGAAAAAGCTGGCAGCGCCCCCCGCAGCTAAAGGCAAAGTCGATATCAATAAATCTGCAACCGAAAACCTCAAAATCCTGGCTGAATGCCTTGATCGCGCGGTCGAAGAGCTGGTTATTGTGGTCATGAAACGCGATCGTCATACTGGCTTGATTAAAGAAATTCGTGATGCTGGTGCTAGAGTCTCTCTCATTAGCGATGGCGATGTGGGCGCAGCAATTTCTTGTGGTTTTGCTGGCACAAATATCCATGCGCTGATGGGCATTGGTGCGGCTCCTGAAGGGGTCATCTCCGCTGCGGCAATGCGGGCAATGGGTGGGCACTTCCAAGGGCAACTCATCTACGACCCTGAAGTTGTGCAAACAGGGCTGATCGGCGAAAGCAAGCAGGCTAACATCGATCGCCTCAAGAGCATGAATATCAATGATCCCGATAAAGTGTACGATGCCCATGAACTTGCATCTGGTGAAACCGTCCTGTTCGCTGGATGTGGAATCACAACGGGCAATCTGATGCAAGGAGTACGGTTCTTTGGTGGTGGCGCTAGAACGCAGTCGCTCGTCATCTCCAACCAGTCCAGTACGGCTCGCTTTGTAGACACAATCCATATGTCTGGGCAGCCAAAAGTCGTGCAGTTGCACTAACTTGTTAGTAGTTGGTTGTTAGCTGTTAGCCGCCATCGCTCTAACAACTAACAACCAACTGCCACGCATTGAGATTCGGTTCACATAAAAAGAGCGCATTTTGAAATGAACATTGCCGTTGTAGGGTTAAGCCACAAAACAGCCCCGGTTGACGTTCGAGAAAAATTAAGCATTCCCGAAACCCTTTATGAAAGGGCGATCGCTCAGCTTTGCGCCTGTCCTCACCTTGAAGAAGTTGCCGTTCTAAGCACCTGCAATCGCCTTGAAATCTATCTGGTTACTAGCGAAACCGAGCAGGGCATCCGCGAAGTAACCCAATTTTTAAGCGATCATAGTAAGCTTTTTCTCCCGCAGCTACGTCCCCATCTTTTTACCCTGTTGCATCAGGATGCGGTGATGCATCTCATGCGTGTTGCCTCTGGGTTGGATAGTCTTGTGCTAGGTGAAGGGCAAATTTTGGCTCAAGTCAAGCACTGTCACAAGCTGGGGCAGCAGCATGAGGGCATCGGGCGTGTGCTCAACCAACTATTTAAGCAGGCGCTGACAGCCGGTAAGCGCGTTCGTACTGAAACCAGCATTGGCACTGGAGCGGTTTCAATTAGTTCCGCAGCTGTAGAGTTAGCGCAGCTCAAAGCGCAAAATTTAGCTGCCTGTCGCGTCGGCATTCTGGGTGCGGGCAAGATGTCTCGCCTTTTGGTGCAACACTTACTCTCTAAAGGCGCAGTCAATATTTCGATTCTGAACCGCTCCTTAGAACGGGCGCAGGAATTAGCTAAACTTTTTCCAGACGCAGAGTTACACCTGCATCCGCTGGCTGACCTGCCGACTGTACTGGCAAATTCCGACATCGTGTTTACGAGTACAGCGGCTACAGAACCTTTGCTCGATCGTGCCAAGCTAGAAATGGTCTTAGATCCGGCGCAGCCGTTGATGTTATTTGATATCGCTGTCCCGCGCAATGTTCATACTGATGTCAACGAGTTGCCTCATGTGCAGGCGTTTAACGTCGATGACTTGAAGGCAGTAGTGGCGCAAAACCAGGAAAGCCGTCGTCAAATGGCAATGGAGGCAGAATTACTCCTGGATCAGGAAGTAGATACGTTTGATAGCTGGTTACGATCGCTCGAAACCGTCTCCACTATCAGCAGCCTGCGTGAAAAGGTCGAAACCATCCGCGCTCAAGAACTCGAAAAAGCGCTGTCTCGTCTGGGCACCGAGTTTGCTGAAAAGCATCAGGAAGTGATCGAAGCGCTTACTCGTGGCATCGTCAACAAAATCCTTCACGATCCGATGGTGCAGCTACGGGCACAGCAAGACATTGAAGTTAGACGGCAGGCAATGCAAACCCTTACCACTTTGTTCAATTTGGAATCTACCTCCAATAAACAGTTTGGATAGATCACAACGAGATCCCCGACTTCTTAGAGAAGTCGGGGATCTCGGAAAAACTGACCAACTTAAGCGCTTAAAGCCTGAAAGTCACCTAAAACCTTGACTTCTGGCTCTAGATGCAGTGACCAATGTTGTTCAACTTGTTGCTGCACATGATCAATTAACCGAAAGATATCGCTTGCCAGAGCGTTGCCGCAGTTAAGGATGAAATTAGCGTGCCGTTCGGCAATCTGGGCACCGCCAATCTTGTAGCCTTTCAGTCCAGCTTGCTCAATCAGCCAGCCTGCTTTGTGTTGTTCGTTTGGATTGCGGAAAACGCTACCACAACTGGGCAGGTGATAAGGCTGTGTGGTACGGCGCTGGTTGAGATGCTGGCTAGTCAAATTAGTGAGCGCTACCGGATCAAAACCTGGCTGAAGTTGAAACGTTGCTTGCGTCACTAGCCAGTTTTTTCCTTGCAGTGCCGAGGTACGGTAGCGATAGCACAAGTCTTGTGGGGTCAAAATTTGGGTGGTGCCGTCAGGTAGCAGCACGTGAGCGTTGACCAGAACATCCGCTGTGCAACCACCATGAGCGCCAGCATTCATCACAACAGCACCGCCAACTGTCCCTGGAATACCCACTGCCCACTCCATGCCCTGCCAACCACGTTCGGCTGCCAGCCATGCCAGTCGGGGGAGAGGGTCGCCTGCGCCAACCGTTACCTGCCCTGACTCAGCATCAAATTGATATTGGCGTAGACGGCGAGTGCTAATGACTAAGCCCGGTAAGCCACGATCGCTGATCAGCAAATTTGAACCTGCCCCCAACAGCGTCAGGGGTAGAGCATTCGCTTGTGCCCATTCAAAGCTTGCCTGCAATTCGGCAAAGTGTTTGGGCGCAACGTACCACTGTGCTGGGCCACCGACCCGAAAAGAGGTAAGCGATGCAAGCGGCACTTGAGGTTTGATCAGACAGTCAGTACCAGCGAGCCGGATCGGTTGAGCAAGAGAGAGTGGAGCGCCACGTTTGAGTGATTCAAAACTCGGTCGAGTTTTGCTGGCGGAAATAGCTACTTTTGGAGGATCGTACGAGAGCGTCATGGTAGTAAATCAGGTTTGTGACCCAACTGGTTAGCGCCAGTGGGTGCGATCGTCTCAGGTTCTATCAGTTTTATGGCGTTAAGCCTGGTTACACCAAGCTTGCGATCGCCCTTGTTCAATCGTCTGATGAAACGCCATGACTTCGGGAATCAATTGATTGAGATTTCCCGCTCCCAGAAAGAGGGCAATGTCTCCGGGCCTCAACAGTTTGGTCAAGTGCTGACTGATTGCTTGGAGAGACGGTTGGTAGTTTACTTGAGGATGATACTTTCCAATTAAATTAGCAACCTGCTGACCACTGATATTTCCTGGATTTGCTTCACCAGCACTGTAGATGTCGCTGATAACCACTACATCAGCATCGCTAAATGATGTGGCAAAGTCTTCTAGAAATGTAAGCGTGCGGCTGTACCGATGTGGTTGGAAGATTGCGACCACTCGACGCTTAGAGGCTAAGCCGTTGTCACTTTGCAGCCGTGCAGCAGCCAGCGTTGCCCGCAATTCGCTTGGATGATGGGCGTAGTCATCAATAAAGGTGATGCCGTTGTATGCTCCACGGTGCTCAAACCGTCGTCGCGCACCTTCAAAGGTGGAAATCGCCTGCGCGATCGTCGCAAACTCTAGCTTTAGCAAGCGTCCCAAAGCAACCGCCGCCAAAGCATTGCTAAGGTTATGTTTTCCTAAAAGCTTGACGTTTAACCGTCCCAAAATGACACCCCGTTCCCAAACTCGTGCTGTTGTACCATCTGCTCGGCAGGTAATACAGTCAACTGTGTAGTCAGCACCTGTATCTACATCAAGGCTATAGCTGATGGTGGGCTGGAGCTGCTCTCGCACTGTGGCACAATCAATGCTGCCGATCAGCGTTTGACAGCGCCCAGCAAAGGTTTTAAAGATATTAATGACTTCATCTAGAGTGCTGTAGTGATCGGGATGATCGAGTTCAATGTTGGTGACAATACCGATGCTGGCTGCCATTTTCACCAGCGAACCATCCGACTCATCCGCCTCTGCTACTAGATGGGCGCCTTGCCCGACACGGGCGTTACCTTCCCAGGCATTCACTTCACCACCAACAACGATCGTTGGGTCAAGCCCCGCTTGCAGCAGCATGTAGCCAATCATGCTACTGGTTGTTGTTTTGCCGTGGGTGCCTGCTACCGCAACGCTTTCGTACTCCTGCATTAACCCCGACAGGACATCAGAGCGATGAAAAATCGGATAGCCTGACTCACGTGCTGCCCGATATTCAGCATTTGCTGGATGAATCGCCGTGGAACAGATTACCTGCGGCAGTGAGGTTGTCTGCTGTAGCGACGATCGCGAAGAAGTCGATCGATTAACTCCACTGTTCGTTTTTGCAACGCCCACAGCAGACGCTAGTGACTCCGTCGCTACACTTGCAGCCGTTTGAAAAAAATCTAAGTTGCTTGGATCTTGGCTCCAAAAAATATGAGCGCCTTCTTCCTGCAGCCGTTGTGTAATACGACTGAGATGCAAATCGGATCCAGATACGGGTAGTCCACGCTTCGCTAGTACATAAGCAAGGGCTGACATTCCAATGCCACCAATGCCAATGAAATGAAATGGTCTACCGCTGAAATCGACAGAATTCAGCATTTTAACTCCTCACACACCACACCAATATCTCGGGCTATCATATCAAGGATTATCTT
>DATNQS010000142.1:0-5653 GCA_036703925.1 Candidatus Sericytochromatia bacterium | reverse complement strand
GATCGCCTAAAAACGTCCCTATCAAGAACTGTACTGGAACAGGAACCACTTTGAGCGAGCAAGACACTCACAATCTACAGCCTTAACTATAAAACTGAATGCCACTCTCGGCTGTATGCCAGGTAAGAATGTTGAAAATGGCAGCACAGTCATAGAGTTATAAACTTATTGAAGGCTATTGAGAGATTCGGTTGATCGCTCTAGCGCGATCGCTGCCTCAGGAAAGAAGTTTCTAAGAACACTAGACAATTAGGGAAGAATTGCCTTATATTTAATAACTGCTGCCGAGTTATGCAAAAAGCATTCCAGGCTAAAGTCTGAAACCGTAATAAGCGGCACTTTAGCACTGACTGGAAAATGACTTCCGCTTTAAGGGATACTGAGTAGCTTGCTGCTCAAGTCCTGGTGGAATTAGCTAAATAAATGTAGCGCTTGTTAGATGTCATCAGCTTTATTAGCTGGTGAAGCGATTGGTGAGGTTCGATTCATCCTGCTATCCAGTCTTTTGGATTGCATAGTTGATGGCGTGACTGAGCTTTAAGAGCAGTTCAAACAAGGAAAGCAGCTTCGAGATTCTAAGCTGTAGAGCCTAAGTTTTAACGTGTAGAAATGGAGTCTAGTCACCGTGTCTGTTGGTATCCTTGGCACAAAACTCGGCATGACCCAAGTGTTTGACGAAGCAGGAAAAGCGATTCCTGTGACGGTCATTCAAGCGGGACCATGCACCATCACGCAAGTGAAAACAGTCCAAACAGATGGCTATTTTGCCGTTCAGGTTGGATACGGTGACGTGTCTCAGAAAGCGCTGACGAAGCCAGAACTGGGGCATCTTGCAAAATCGGGCGCTTCTCCCGTACGACACCTGCATGAGTATCGCCTTAAGAGTGCAGGCGAGTTTGAGTTGGGTCAGCAGTTAAAGGCAGATGCCTTTGAGGTTGGGCAAGTTGTTGATGTCATTGGCACCAGCATCGGTCGTGGCTTTGCAGGGTATCAGAAACGTCACAACTTTAAGCGTGGACCGATGGCACATGGTTCTAAAAACCATCGGGCTCCAGGTTCTACCGGAGCCGGTACAACACCCGGTCGTGTCTACCCCGGTAAGCGGATGGCCGGACGGTTGGGCGGCGGGCAAGTAACGGTTCGCAAATTAACGGTGGTGCGGGTTGATGTTGATCGCAATCTCCTGCTGATCAAAGGTGCACTTCCTGGTAAGCCAGGCGCGTTGCTTAATATCGTCCCAGCGACGATCGTCGGTCGCCAGTAGAGCGTTTCGGTTGGACTGCACCTCTACGCTGAATGAGAGACAAGGGTAAAACTATGGTTGATTGTGTCGTTAAGAATTGGCAGGGCGAAGAAGCGGGTACAGCTTCTCTGGACTTGAAGGTAGCAGACAAAGCGAATGCTGCTCATGTTGTCCATCGTGCTCTGACCCGACAGTTGGCAAATGTACGGCAAGGTAATGCCTCCACAAAGACCCGTGCTGAAGTACGCGGGGGCGGACGCAAACCTTGGCGGCAAAAAGGGACAGGACGTGCTCGTGCCGGTTCTAACCGTTCACCGCTATGGCGGGGTGGCGGCGTGATCTTTGGTCCTAAGCCACGGGACTACACCCTTAAGATGAATCGCAAAGAGCGACGTTTGGCGCTTCGTACTGCGCTTCACAGTCGGCTTGAAGATTTAGTGGTTGTGCAAGATTTTGGCGATCAACTAACTCGTCCTAAGACCAAAGAAGTGGTAAAGGCTTTAGCGGGTTGGGGTGTTGAGCCTCGATCAAAAGTGCTGTTGATTGTCGGAGAGCGAGATGAGAATGTCTATCTGTCTGCTCGCAACATTGACAATTTGCGGCTGATCTCAGCAGGAAACCTGAATGTGTTCGACCTGCTTGCAGCGGATCGCATTGTAACAACCGCATCGGCTCTTACAAAAATTCAGGAGGTCTATGGTGACTGAGTATAACGCTGGTGCGCTAGCAGATTTAGTGCGTCGCCCGATCGTGACTGAGAAAGCAACCCTTTTGCTAGAAAACAATCAGTATACGTTTGAGGTTGATCCGAGAGCGAAGAAACCAGAAATTAGAGCGGCGATCGAGACGCTCTTTGAAGTCAAGGTGGTAAACGTCAGCACCCAGAATCCTCCCCGTAAAGCGCGTCGTGTCGGTAAGTTTGCTGGGCATCGACCACATTACAAGCGAGCTGTTGTGACTTTAGCGGTCGGCGATTCCATCACGCTCTTCCCAGAAGTTTGACCCATCGCAAAGGTTAGAGGCTCCGTCTCTACCGGTCCAAGTCTAACCTTCAACATTGCAAAAATCCCCAAGAGCTTAACGTTATGGGCATCCGTTTTTATCGACCAACCACTCCTGGTACACGCACCCGCTCAGTTTCTGCTTTTTCAGAAGTAACAAAGAGCGAGCCAGAGAAGTCTCTGACGCACTCAAAGCACCGACCCAAGGGGCGTAACAATCGTGGGGTTATTACGTGCCGTCATCGTGGTGGTGGACACAAGCGCCTTTACCGCATCATTGATTTCAAGCGCGACAAGCATAATATTCCTGCCAAGGTTGTTGCGATCGAGTACGACCCTAACCGTAATGCTCGCATTGCGTTGCTCTTCTATGCGGATGGCGAAAAGCGATACATCATCCATCCAGCAAACCTGGCGGTTGGCACCATTATTCGATCGGGTGCCGATGCTCCGTTTGAAATTGGCAATGCCTTGCCGCTGAGTAATATTCCGCTTGGTACGACCGTCCATAATGTTGAGCTAGTACCTGGAAAAGGTGGGCAGATTGTGCGTGCGGCTGGGGCAGGTGCTCAGGTGGCAGCAAAAGAAGGAAACTTTGTCACGCTAAAACTTCCGTCGGGTGAAGTACGTTTGATTCGCCGCGAATGCTACGCCACGATCGGCTCAGTAGGCAATGGTGACATCCGCAACACTAGCTTTGGCAAAGCTGGTCGCAAGCGTTGGAAAGGTCGTCGCCCAGAGGTTCGAGGCAGCGTCATGAACCCAGTGGATCACCCGCATGGTGGTGGTGAAGGTCGGGCACCGATCGGTCGCTCAGGTCCTGTCACACCTTGGGGTAAACCAACATTGGGATACAAAACTCGCAAGAAGAAGAAACTCAGCAACGCCTTGATTGTGCGTCGTCGCCGGAAGTCTTCTAAGCGAGGTAGAGGCGGTCGGGATTCATAAATGACGGAGGGGAGATAGATTATGGCTCGCTCACTAAAGAAAGGTCCGTTTGTTGCAGATCATCTGCTTAGTAAGATTGAAGCGCTGAATGTTAAGGGCGATAAGCAGGTAATTAAAACTTGGTCGCGTGCGTCCACCATCCTGCCCCAGATGATTGGTCATACGATTGCAGTGCATAACGGGCGGCAACACGTCCCGGTTTATGTCACAGAACAAATGGTTGGGCACAAACTGGGAGAGTTTGCCCCCACCCGGACGTTCCGCAGTCACGCTGGTGGCGACAAGAAAGCACGTCGATAACGAATTGAGCGGATGACGCTGACAGCTAAAGGAAAAATGTATGGCTATTGACACCACCACTGAAACTAAAGCGATCGCTCGGTACGTTCGGATGTCACCGCATAAGGTTCGGCGAGTACTTGATCAGATTCGGGGGCGTTCCTACCGAGAAGCGCTCATTATTCTAGAGTTCATGCCCTATCGTGCGTGTGAGCCTGTACTGAAGGTACTGCGCTCGGCTGCTGCTAACGCCGAACATAATGGGGGGCTAAGTCGGGCAGAGTTGCTGGTCAGCCAAGCCTTTGCTGATCAAGGACCATCTCTCAAGCGTTTCCGACCCAGAGCGCAGGGGCGAGCCTACCAAATTCGGAAGCCCACTTGCCATATCACGATCGCGGTAGCTCCTGGTGCCGTAGCTGAGTAGATGAATAAACTCCTACTTAACATTTGATAGGCGGTTACAACCGTCATTAAGATTTAACTGCTTACTAGAGGACGCATTCGTGGGACAAAAAATTCATCCAACCGGGTTTCGCCTCGGCATTACCCAAGAGCACCGCTCTCGCTGGTTCGGCGACCATAAGCGGTATCCTGAGCTCCTGCAGGAGGACTATAAAATCCGGCGCTTCGTTGAAAAAAATCTCAGCAGTGCTGGGATTTCAGAAGTCCGAATTGAACGCAAAGCAGATCAGATTGATCTAGAAGTTCGTACTGCGCGACCGGGGGTGGTAGTTGGTCGCGGCGGCACCGGTATTGAGTCCCTACGAGTGAGCCTGCAAGCAGTATTAGGCAGCGGCGATCGCCAGATTCGCATCAACGTTGTAGAAGTAGCAAGAGTCGATGCTGATGCTGCGTTGATTGGCGAGTATATTGCCCAGCAGCTTGAGCGACGGGTTTCCTTCCGCCGAGTTGTCCGTCAGGCAATTCAACGTGCCCAACGTGCTGGTATTGAAGGCATCAAAGTTCAGGTTAGTGGTCGGCTCAACGGGGCAGAAATCGCTCGACCGGAGTGGACTCGCGAGGGCAGAGTTCCCTTGCATACGCTCAGAGCTGACATTGATTACGCGTACTGTACTGCCCAAACAATTTTTGGCACTTTAGGCATTAAAGTCTGGATCTTTAAGGGCGAAATTATCCCAGGGCAAGAGCAGGAACCTGCCCCAACCAATAATCAACCCCGCCGACGTCAGCAACGTCGTCGTCAGCAGTTTGAAGATCGATCGAACGAAGGATAAGGATGAAGGGTGAAGGGATGATTCAATCTCTCTACCTCCCGACTCCTGACTCCTAGCTCCTGAATCCCTAAGGTATGAGTCATGTTAAGTCCAAGAAGAACAAAATTTCGGAAACAGCAGCGCGGACGGATGAGCGGTTTGGCAACTCGCGGCAACGAACTTGACTTCGGTGAGTTTGGTTTGCAGGCGCAGGAGCCATCTTGGATTACGGCTCGTCAAATTGAAGCTAGCCGTCGTGCGATGACTCGGTACATCCGTCGGGGTGGCAAGATCTGGATTCGGATCTTTCCCGATAAGCCTGTAACCATGCGTCCGGCTGAAACTCGGATGGGTTCTGGTAAAGGTGCTCCTGAGTTTTGGGTTGCTGTTGTTAAGCCTGGTCGGATTATGTTTGAGATCTCTGGCGTTACTGAGGAGATAGCAAGAGAAGCGATGCGCCTTGCCTCGTTCAAACTACCGATCAAAACCAAGTTTATTAGCCGCGCAGCAGAGGAGTCCTAAACTATGCCTCTTCCAAAAATTGATGAAGTTCGTGATTTAAGTGATCAAGAGCTTGATGAGCAAATTGTTGCCACAAAACGACAGCTCTTTGAATTGCGTTTCCAGAAAGGCACTCGTCAGCTGGATAAATCTCATCGCTTTAAGCACACCCGTCATCGTCTTGCCCAATTACTAACGATCGAACGAGAGCGGCAGTTAGCTTCAAAGGCTGAGGGCTAAGGGCTAAGGAATAAAAGCAGTTAGGGATTGTTGAGTAACCCGCTGTTGCTTGGCTCCTCTAAGTCTTTATCCTCTGTCTTTTATCTTTTATCCTTCCTTTTACCCGGACACCTTCCATGGCAGCAAAAGAAAGAGTTGGCTTAGTTGTCAGCGACAAAATGGAGAAAACGATCGTCGTAGCAGTGGAAAGCCGTTCTGCTCACCCTAAGTACGGCAAGATCGTGGCT
>DATNQS010000141.1:0-1991 GCA_036703925.1 Candidatus Sericytochromatia bacterium | reverse complement strand
CGAGACGTTGACAGGCGATCCATGGGTTAAATGCCCACCGTGGGACAAATCCATGCCCATGATCGTGTCGCCGGGTTCTAACAAGCTCAGAAACACCGCAAAGTTTGCTTGTGCGCCAGAGTGGGGCTGTACGTTGGCGTGGGCAGCGCCAAAAAGCTGCTTGGCACGATCGATCGCGATCGCCTCAGCATGATCGACAAATTCACAGCCGCCGTAGTAACGCTTGCCCGGCAGCCCTTCAGCATACTTGTTTGTCAACACAGACCCTTGCGCTGCCATCACTGCCGCAGATGTGAAGTTCTCGCTGGCAATCAGTTCCAGGTGATCCCGCTGACGCTGGAGTTCCTGCTGGATAATCGTGGCGATCGCGGGATCAGTTTCGGCAAGAAAATCTAAATCTGTTCGAGTCACAGGAGCAAACCTCTTAAAAGCGCAATAAACGTTTGGCAGTCTGTCGGCAAGACGCATACTTTCTCACTCTACCAGCCAGAAGCTTGAGCCAAGAAAACCGTCCTAGGTAAACAATAATAACGCTGTTTACAGGCGCTCGGAGCGATGGTTCGCTCAAAATGAGTCAGCGCATACAGCGATTAGCAACCGAGCATATTAAGCTCTGTACGAGTGTTCCCGCACACACTCAACTGCCCCATACAATAGGCTTAAGGCAATTAATTCAAGGCTTGGACGTTCACTGGAGGTGTTGCGTGCTAGTCATCCTCATGGATAATCAACTCATTTCTCCGCACCTGGTCTGTTCAACGTGCCTCATGGCAGACCAAAGCGGCAAACCCCGTTGGCAAAGCGGCAAACTTTATTGCGGTCGTTCTCTTAGTAACACCAGCGAGTGCAATACTACAGAGCCACAGCCTCACCAATTTGAATGCCAAATGGGCTTCCGCATTGCGGAGATTAAGCCGCTTGCGGAGATACCGTAGTTACGGCTAACTGTCAGCCATCAGCTTTCATAGGACTTATGCAAAGATCCCCGACTTCTACGATCGGGCTGGGCTTATAGCTGAGTTTCAGTCAGAAGTCGGGGATCTAAACTCTTTACGTGTAAGTCCTATTTCAATTAAGAGTTGGCTACCGCTAGCTGAAGGCTATTCCACCTGTTGAGATAGACGTTCCTCCCTTTCGCCAATCTCTTAGCTGAAGGCTGACGGCTGAAAGCTCATGGCTAACCTGTAGTCACAGTCTCTAGTGTTGCGATCGTCTCTAACCGTAGCTTCGATCGCTTCACAGGTTCGGGTACAGGGACAGGATAGTCGCCGGTAAAGCAGGCAGAGCAAAAGTTGTTCGGATCACTGCGCGTTTCATCGAGCATTCCTTCCCATGTCAGGTAGCTGAGGGAATCAACGCCGATTTGCTCAGCTATTTCGGCAACCGTTTTGGTCGCTCCAATGAGTTGATCCTGGTTGTCGGTATCAATGCCATAGAAGCAGGGATGGGTGACAGGTGGCGAGGAGACGCGCATATGCACCTCTGTAGCCCCCGCATCGCGTAACGCTTTGACAATTTTGCGGCTGGTGGTGCCCCGCACGATCGAGTCATCCACAATAATCACACGCTTGCCAGTCAGCACGTCCTTCAGCGGATTGAGCTTCATCTTAATACCCGACTCACGCATCGTTTGGGTGGGCTGGATGAAGGTGCGACCGACATAGCGATTTTTGATCAGCCCTTCTGCGTATGGGATGCCGGATGCTTGCGAGTAGCCAATTGCGGCAGGAATGCCCGAATCAGGCACCGCAATCACAATATCGGCATCAGTGGGAGCTTCGATCGCCAAACGCCGACCAATCCGCATACGATAGCTATACAGGCTCTCTTGCTGCATGGTGCTATCAGGACGGGCGAAATAAATCATCTCAAAAATGCAGAGTTTAGGCTGAGTCTCTTGCGTCCAATGAAACGATGCCAGCCCCTCTTCTGTAATCCAGACCAGTTCGCCCGGTTCGACATCACGAACATACTCAGCGCTGATAATATCC
>DATNQS010000140.1:0-8253 GCA_036703925.1 Candidatus Sericytochromatia bacterium | reverse complement strand
AATCTTACGGTTGCGGTTCAGGATACGATCGAGCGTGGTCTAGCCGATGCGGTGATCCTGTCTGGTTGGGCAACAGGCAGCCCGCCTAGTTTAGAAGATCTAGAACTCGCCACCGCTGCTGCTAAGGGCACACCCGTCTTTATTGGCAGTGGTGCAGACTGGGAAAATATCTCGACTTTGATGCAGGCGGCAAATGGTGTCATTGCTTCTACGTCGCTCAAGCGTCACGGTCGCCGCGAGCAGCCAATCGACCCCATCCGCGTTAGCCGATTTGTTGAAGCGACTCGTCGCAGTGTTCCGACGATCGAGCCGACTGCACTTCCGTCTATGCCTTTGCGCTCGTAACGAAAAAAGCAACCGTAACTCAAAGGCAACTATGGCTGGAGCGAATGCCTTAACGCAAGGTATCACGCAGTTTCAGAGCATGAACAAGACTCAAAACATCGTGCTGCCATTCTGGTAATACCAGAGTCATGACAATTTCTTCCACACTATTTAGCACGCAAAACGCAATGGCAAGCCAGAGTGTTGGTGTGTAACCAAACCCGAACAAGCCAATGGTTGCAATGAGTAAAGTAATGCCCCAGGCTTTGGCAGTAAAGGTATGAAAGCTGGGCAACTGACCGAATTTGATTAAGCTTGTTGCAAACAGCGCCAATTGAGCTGCGATCGCTACTCCCAACGGGATCGCAAAGTCAGCGATCGCGGCAGGGTAAACAAGCCATGCGCTTAAGGCGACGCAAAGGTAGAGCGCCATATCTGCCCAACTGTCAGCTTGACGTAGCTGCACCGTACTAACGCCGAGGCGGCGAGCAATGATGCCATCAAAAATATCAGACAGGACAGCAATAATGTAGCCAGCAATAAACCAGGCAGTAGTGCTGTGATCGAGCGCATCCCATACCAATAAGGGTGCGATCGCAAAACGAAGACCCACCAGAAAACTGGGAAGCGCACTCAAACGCATCATCGACTTGTCAACCTCTTTTTTCAACCGCTTTCAACCAAGAATGGTTCACCGTAGGGATATGCTGGCAGTAACGCTTGGCTAGTTAGCTGCCGCTGTCCGTGCTTGAATTAATTGACCCAGGCTAGAAACGGCTTTGGCGTACTGAGGATCGGCTGCGGTTGCGACTTGTCGCTTTTGCGCTAACGTTTTTTTCTGGTTAGCAGTCAGCTCCACAACGAAATCGGGCGTAATGCCAACGCTGTTGATGTCTCGACCGTTTGGAGTGTAGTATTTGGCGATCGTCAGCTTGATTGCCGAACCATCACCAAGGGGTTGCACCGCTTGCACCAGACCTTTGCCAAAGGTGCGAGTGCCGACTAAAAGAGCGCGGCCGTTATCTTGAAGCGCACCTGCCAGAATCTCGCTGGCGCTGGCAGAACCATTGTCCACCAGTACCACGAGCGGTTTATCGGTGAGCGCTCGTCCGTCTGTAGCGTACTGTTTTCTCACTGCTTGCCGATCTACTAGCGACACGATCGGTTTTTGCGACATCCACATACTCGCAATCTTGAGGCTGGCATCCAGCAGCCCACCTGGATCGGAGCGGAGATCGAGGACGTAGCCTTTAACTCCCTGTTGTTCAAGCGCGACAATGGCTCGGTTCATCTCAGCGGGAGCCGTGCGCGTAAACTCTGGCAGGCGGATGTAGCCAATCTTGCCAGCGTCAGTCATTTGTGTGCGATACGACACTGGATTGAGGGCAATGTTAGCTCTAGTAAGCGCAAAGGTCAGATTTTGATTGCCGCGCCGGATCGTGAGTATAACCCGCGTATCAGCAACCCCTTTGATTTGCTTCACAGCCTCATTGATGGTCATCCCCTGTGTCGATCGCCCATTAATTTTGGTGATCACATCAGCGGATATGATGCCTGCTGTTGCTGCGGGCGATTTTTCGATCGGTGCCACTACAGTGATCGCTTTGGTCTTTTCATCGGTTGCTAGTTGAAGTCCCACGCCAGATAACTTGCCATTGATTTCAGCATTGAGCGCCGTATAAGCCTGTGGCTCAATGAACTCGGTATAGCGATCGCCCAGCTTTGCCACCATTTGCTGAATCGCCACGTATGCCTGCTGTTTAGAGCTATAAGAGCGACCCAGATAGCTTTGCCGCACTGCTTTCCAGTCTTGGCGGTTGAAACTGCCATCGACGTAGTTTTGATCTAAAACCTGCCAGACTTTATCAACTAACTGCTTCGGGCTAGGTTGTAAGGGTTCTGCCCAACCTTTTGAAGTGCTGACAGTGCTGACAGCCCCTGTAACGAGGACAGTGGTAGCAGCAAGGACGGCTGTGCTGGCAAAAAATCTCTGCTGAGTCATACGTTGATGAAACGAGTGGACTAGAAGGTCGGGCATCGGTACATTGCGATCGCAGCAAGCACTTCATGGAACGTTAGACCGCTCCTTGGGCTAAAAGGTTCAATGACTTTAAAGCACCCGCCTTAGGGAAAACTGCTTGTTGCGTGTCAGGCAGAGAAAGCCGCTGCCCTGCTTTGTATCAATAGTGTTACCCTCTTTAATCACTCTGATTGGAGTGAAATCTAAAAGTTTTATCCGGTCTCTATCTTTCAATTTAGCTGCCCAAACGTGGCAGAAGAGCGGAAGCCACCGCAGGCAGGGCTTCTAGCTTTTTCTCTGGCAAGCGTGACAGAAGAGAGATAAGCTACTCCCCCTTCACTTCTTCACCCCTTCACTCCTCTCCCCTCGCCCCCTTCAAACCCACTACCATCATCGTCAACAGAAGCGACTAGCGATAAGCTAGAAACAGATTTTGCTCGGCACCCTGCACTCAATGACTCCATTACCCAGCTATCGTCCGAAGCAGCTTTCGCTTGGACCTTTAGAAGCCGAGATTTTGAATCTGATTTGGGAACTCGGCACCGTGACGGTTAAAGATGTCC
This sequence comes from Candidatus Sericytochromatia bacterium, assembly GCA_036703925.1. Taxonomy (GTDB): domain Bacteria; phylum Cyanobacteriota; class Cyanobacteriia; order Leptolyngbyales; family Leptolyngbyaceae; genus Stenomitos. Next base: position 5,346 of record DATNQS010000140.1, on the reverse strand, counting down.
ACGATCGCATTCTGTCTAACCCAGAGCGCGAACTGGCGTATACCTCCGTCACGACTGTTTTGCAACGCCTGACCCAGAAAGGCTGGCTCGTCTGCGATCGCAAAAGCCGGATCTATACCTGGCAGCCACTCGTTTCCAAAGAGCAAGCGCAGGCATTACGGGCATACGAGCAGCTCAATCAATTTCTGGCAGTGGGCAACCCTGATGTGGTAGCAGCCTTTGCCGATAGTCTGGATCAAACTAGCGTTGATCAACTGGAGGCGATCGCTCAACGGCTCCGCGCCATCCGTGAAGCAAGGGAGGATAAGGAATGCATTTAACACTGCTGTTTTTCGGGGTGTCATGCGCGTGGGGGCTGCGCTTACTGCCGATAAACGTCGAAGGCACCTGCCAAAAACGCTGGCAGCGATCGCTGGGGCTATTTCTTTTTCCGCCGCTGCTCTTGCTGATGACTGCCATTGCCCTAGTCTGTATGGGTCCCCAAGGGCAGATGGTGCGGTGGTGGGAAGGCTGGGTCAGCTACTCGCTAGCAGTCGGCTTCCTTTGTGTATCAGTCATTTTGGCGCTACGGTTGGTGATAGACGGATGGCGATCGCTCCAGCAAGTGCGTGCCTATCCTCAAGTTGGTTTGCAAGGGCGCATCGGTCGTGTGCTGTCTACGCCACTTCCCTTCAGTGCACAGGTTGGCTTCTGGCAGTCTGAGCTAGTGGTAAGCCAGGGACTCCTTGACACGTTTAGCACTGATCATCTGGAAGCAGTGTTGACCCATGAACAGGCACATCACCATTACCGCGATACATTTTGGTTTTTCTGGCTTGGCTGGCTGCGCCGATTGACTGCCTGGTTACCCCAAACAGAGGCGCTATGGCAAGAACTGTTGCTGCTGCGAGAACGCCGTGCCGATCGCTGGGCAGCGCAAACGGTCGATACCTTGCTACTTGCTGAAGCGCTATTGCAGATGGTAAAAGCCCCAGAACTTTACTCTGAAACGATCTGTGCTGCCTTTAGCAGCGCGACACCCCGCACTCGCTTAGAAGAGCGCATTGATGCGTTACTGTCCGAGCCAGAGTCGGTGCAACCCTTTCGCTTCTGGGTGTGGCTGTGGCTACTGCTGGTCTGTCTGCCCCTGCTAACAGTGCCGTTTCACTACTAGCGATCGACCCAGCGCGTCTTTGAAAAGGTTTGGCGGCTAAAATTGCGGTTTAGCCATACGACTTAGTTAATAAAGTTGAAGGACGTAAACTGCCAAAAAGTAAGGGTTTTGCAGTCAACAGCAGGTTTTGTTTATCTAGCTGAGGCTGTTGACTATTGCGTCTTCACTACTGCTTAACTTAAGGGTTATCGACGATTTGTGATTGTTACCGTAAGTGCTAGCTTACAAAAGAGAGTGATTGGTGTCTCTTCCCTCTTTTTTAGCAACTTGAATGACGACTCAAAGCAATGGTCTTCCTGCTCCTATGCCCCCAAATGAACTTGCTAGACAGCAGGTGCTTTTGGAGTGCAAGATCTTGGATACAAAGCCAGAGAAGGCATTTGATGATATTACATGGCTGGCTGCCTATATTTGCCAAGCCCCGATTGCGTTAGTTAGCCTGATTGATGCCGAACGGCAGTGGTTTAAATCTAAAGTTGGGTTAAAGGCAACACAGACACACCGCGATCTCGCGTTCTGTGCCCATGCTGTTTTGCAGTCAAAAATCTTTATCGTGCCCGATGCCCTGGATGACGATCGCTTTGCCCGCAATCCACTTGTCACAGGCGCACCCTACATCCGCTTTTACGCTGGAGTACCACTTATTACCGTCGATGGCTATGCGATGGGGACGCTGTGCATCATTGATACGGTGCCCCGACAACTCAGTGCTGAACAAATTGACGCACTCTACGTCCTGGCGCAGCAAGTAACCAAGGAACTCGAATTGCGGCGCAGTCTGGCAGCCTGGGAACGCGTCGCTGTGAAGCGCCAACCGTTGGCTAAGGTGCGCTGGCAGTTTCTTCAAAAAATAGCGTTGGGTTTAAGCCTTGCCTCCGTCATAGTCGTCGGGGTTAGCATTACGTCTTATCGCAGCGTGCATGACTTAGTGCAGTCTTACCAGCTAGTGTCGAACCAGCAGGAAGCGTTTGAATACATTGACCAGATTTTCACCGCACTAGACGCAATTGAACTGAACGCGTACCGTTACGCCGTTTCAGGACAACAGCAAGAGTTGGAAGCCTACAACCTGGCAATGGCAAAGGCAAAGCAGAGTTTTCAAGCACTGTCTAGACTGACGGTTCAGCCAAATCAGCAATCACAGCTTCAGCAACTGGAACAGATGATTGGGCAAGCAACAAGCACTATGCAGCGTGTGGTTGAACAGCGACGCATCGGTGGTGCAACGGCAACACTGCGATCGCTTCAGGCTAATGATCAGGGCTTAACCAAGCGCCGACAGCAAGCAATGGATACAAACGCACCAGAAGAAGTGCTCTTCTTAAAGCAGTGGTCAACGCAGGTAGAAACGACAGCAGCGACAACGACGAATCAGTTGATTGGCAATCTTATCTTCAATCTCGGCACGTTCTTGCTGCTTTTTTACCTGGGGTATCACGAAATCAACAAACGTCAGCGTACTGAGATCCAGCTTGAGCAAGAGCGCGATTTGACGGCTGCAATTACAGATACGGCGGGTGCGCTTATCGTTGTACTCGATCGCAAGCACCGCATTGTACGCTTTAATCAGGCGTGTGAGCTCGCGACTGGCTATAGCTTTGAGGAGGTAGCAGGCAAGCGGTTGGAGGATGTGCTGCTAGCAGCTGAGGCAGTACAGCCCGCTCAAGCCGTCTTAGAAAGCATACAGACCAAAGCGTTCGTTACCAGCCAGCACGAGCATCACTGGGTCACGCGGACGGGCGATCGGCGCTTGATTGCCTGGTCTATCACAAGTCTGCTAGATGCCAACAACACGGTGGAGTACTTCGTCCAGACGGGTACTGACATCACAGAGCTACGGCATTCTGAAGCTGCACTGCGAGACAGCGAGCACCAATACCGCTCGGTGGTTGATAGCGTTAGAGAGGTAATTTTTCAGCGCAATGTCGCTGGTCTGTGGACGTTTCTTAACCCCGCTTGGACTGAAATTATGGGCTTTTCAGTCAACGAAAGCCTGGGCAAACACTTTCTGGACTTCGTGCATCCTGACGATCGACACCGCGCGGCACAGCCCCCCGACGGTTTGCTAGAAGGACAACAAAGTGATGATGGTCACAAAATTCGCTATCTCACAAAAACGGGTGACATTCGTTGGATGGAAATGTTAGTCAGTCTAACCAAAACTGCTGATGGGACTGTTACAGGCGCTTGTGGCTCAATGCATGACATTAGTGAGCAGGAGCAGGCTGAACACCGTCGCCGTGCTCAATATGGCATTACAAAAGTTTTGGCAGAATCCGCAACCCTGAGTGAAGCAACCCCCCACATCTTGCAGGCTCTTTGCGAAAACTTGCACTGGGATTTAGGTCAACTTTGGCGTGTTGACTCCGAAGCCAGCTTGATGCACTTTGTCGCGACCTGGCATCAACCAACGCTCAATTTTGCTGAGTTTGAAACCAGTACGCAGCAATTAACCTTTACGCCTGGTCTAGGGCTGGTTGGTCGTGTTTGGGCAGAGCAAAAACCGCTTTGGGTAACGAGCATTGCTCAAGAGCAGAACTTTCAAGGTAAAGCAGCTGCACTTGAGGACTCACTGTGCCAAGGGTGCGGGTTTCCTATTGTGGCTAAAGACACGGTTTTAGGTGTCATTTCTGCTTTCAATCAAAAGCCCAGACAGGCGGATGATGATTTGCTAACGATGATGACCGCGATCGGTCGGCAGATTGGTCAGTTTATTGAGCGCAAACGAGTAGAGGAAGAAGTACTGCGGCAGAGCCAGCGATCGCAGCTTCTCTCCACTATTACCCTCCGTATTCGGCAATCGCTCGAACTTAACGATATTTTGACGACTACCGTGTCAGAAGTACGGGAATTTTTGCAAGCTGATCGGGTGTCGATTTACAAACTTCAGCGTCATCACGATAGTACCGTTGTTGTTGAATCTGTTAGCGAAGGCTGGCTACCCATTCTTGGCTATCAGCTACCAGAAGCAGCGTTTGAGGATCTAATGCTTGTGTCCTTCGATAGGCGCATTCTGGCGATCGACACCATTGAGCAGTGCAGTCTGCCGCTATGGTACAAAGACCTGCTCAAGCAGTTTCAAATTAAAGCGACTCTGGGCGTGCCAGTTTTTGAGAATGAGCAGTTGTGGGGCTTGCTGTTTGCTGATCAGTGTTCAGCGCCACGGCATTGGAAATCCTTTGAAATTGACTTCCTCAAACAACTGGCAGATCAGGTAAGTATTGCTTTAGCACAGGCACGTCTTCTGGCGACTCAGGTACAGCAGCGTCAGACGTTAACGCAACAAAACCTGGAGCTAAAGCAAGCGCGTGAAGCTGCCGAAGCTGCCCGCAAAGAGGCAGAGCAAGCCGCACAAACAAAGAGCGACTTTTTAGCGACGATGAGCCACGAAATTCGCACGCCGATGAATGCAGTGATTGGCATGACGGGCTTGCTGCTTGATACAAAGCTGGACTCACAGCAGCAAGATTTTGCAGAAACGATTCGCTGTAGTGGCGATAATCTCCTGACCTTAATTAATGAAATCCTCGATTTTTCTAAGCTTGAAGCCGGAGAAGTTGCACTTGAAATACTTGATTTTGATCTCAGCCTTTGTATCGAAGAAGTGACTGACCTATTAGCAGCAACGGCGCAAAGCAAGGAACTAGAACTCGTCACGCTGCTACCGTCAACGGTGCCGATCGCGCTACGAGGTGATGTGACTCGGCTGCGTCAAATTTTGATTAATCTGACCGGCAACGCAATTAAATTTACCCATCAAGGTGAAGTCGTCATTCGGGTTTCCTTAGCAGCCGAAACGGATACAACCGCCACGATCACCATTTCCGTTGATGATACAGGTGTCGGCATTCCGCAGGCTGCCCAACAAACACTGTTTGAGCCATTCATCCAGGTCGATGCTTCCACTACGCGAAAGTATGGCGGCACTGGCTTAGGACTGGCAATTTGCAAACAGTTGGTTGAGTGTATGAACGGTACGATTGGTGTCAAAAGCGTTGTCAATCAAGGGTCTAGCTTTTGGTTCGCCATTCCATTTGAAAAGCAGCTTTCTTTGCCCGCTAGTGCGGCAACCAACGATCGCACATTTGGTTTTGACGGGCTAAAAATCCTCATCGTTGATGATAATGCAACGAATCGCCAAATGCTGCGCGAACAAACCACTGACTGGGGGATGGCTGCGGATGAAGCTGCCA
>DATNQS010000139.1:0-4011 GCA_036703925.1 Candidatus Sericytochromatia bacterium | reverse complement strand
CGACCCATCATGCGGCAGTGTCTCGCCTTCTGCTATAGCGGTTTCTAGTGCTTGCAGTAATTGCTTAATCCGCACTGCCTGAGCTTCCAACGCTTCTGTGTCGTCATCTGGTGGTGGCATCGGCGGAACCTCTCGCTGGGGCGATCGTGATGCTGGTCTAGAGGCTTGTCTAGCACTTTTGGCAACCTTCTTTTTGGGAGACGGTTTATCTGCGTCAAGAAGCGAATCGTGGTTCGTGGCGGCTTCAGACTGCTCAGCGCGTGCTTGCTTTCGCTTGCGATCGGCGAGCAGTTGATTAATCCGTTCCGCTTGGGCCTCCAGGCGCTTCAACTCGTCGATATAGGGCTGTTGATGCCCATCCCGCATTTGACGGAAAGAAAGCGCTTTGGGATTTGCCGCAGGTGACTTACGCTTGGCAGCAGTTTGCTTCCGCTTTGTTGTGGAGCGCTGTGTTTGCGATGGCTCAGAGGATGACGGCCCAACGGCTTCGTGCGTGGGACGATTGGGCATCTCTACCACATTTGCCTCGCCTTGCCTTAGAGCAGTATCCGAATCGTCAAACTCTGGATAGGGCTGCTTGGCAAGGTTTAGCTCTGTTGGCGGCGATCGAAAAGCTCTAACGCGTGCGTGAAGTTCGTCCATAGTCGGGGAATCACCAGCTTCTATAGCCAAACGTCTCTCAGCAAAAGGAAACGTATGGCTAGGTCATTGATATTAGTACGATAGTACTATAGAAGCATGGTTCGTGATCATTTTTTTTGCACGACACCTTAAACCAACGCTAGGGAATCGGTGTAGCGTTTAGTAGTCGATCGACGATCGCCCGTGCCCTTCGTCCTCCAATGGGAATCATGCGATGAGCGAGTACGTGCGGCGCAAGAGACTTCACATCGTCTGGGATGGCATAATCGCGATCGTCTAAAAACGCCATTGCCTGTGCGGCACGATGCAGTGCAACCGTACCTCTGGGGCTGACTCCTAGCGTGATTTCTTCATCATGCCGGGTGGCCCGTACTAAGTTGAGAATATACTGTTGCAACGATTGATCCACATTCACTAAGGCAGCGCGTCGGCGGAGTTCTTGTACGTCTGCAATCGATAGACAAGGTTGCAATTCCTCCAGTGCTCCTCTGTTTTGCAAGCGTTGCAGCATTTGCAGCTCTTCTGCTTCCGTGGGATAGCCCAGCGAGAGCGACAGCATAAACCGATCCATCTGTGCCTCTGGAAGTGGAAAGGTGCCCTGGTACTCTACAGGGTTCTGGGTGGCAATGACAAAAAATGGATTGGGCACCTGGCGCGACACCCCATCGACTGTCACCTGCTGTTCTTCCATCACCTCCAGTAGCGCGGACTGGGTTCGCGGAGTAGCACGGTTGATCTCGTCTGTTAGCAGAATATTGGCAAATACGGGACCTGGCAGAAACTCAAACGTGCCTTTGCTAGGATTCCAGATGTTTGTCCCGGTGACGTCGCTGGGCAACAGGTCAGGTGTGCATTGAATACGTTGAAATTTGCCGTCGATCGATCGCGCGAGTGACTTTGCCAGTAAGGTTTTGCCAACGCCCGGAACGTCTTCTAAGAGAGTATGTCCGCCTGAGATCAGCGCTACCAGCACTAGTCGAATCGCGTCCTGTTTGCCAACGATCGTTCGACCCAAATTTTCTGTCAGTGTTTGAATGCGTTCTCTCATGCTGATGCAGGTTCCAAGGGGGCAGTGGAGTATGAGTAGTTCAGTATGCCCAATTAACACTATCAAGCTAGCGTTGAGACCGCAAATATGGGCTGCATCATGGCGACCAGCTTCAAGCTGTAGCGCGGTGTTTTCCAGAGCGTAGGAAGCTTCCCATGTCCTCTAGGTTGGGAATAACCACACTACGAGGAAAGAAACGCGCTATTCATCTCTGCCAAAATTCTACCGATGTCATCTGCATCGATCGAGTTGTGCGCTGTAGGGGCACACATGGCAAGCGTTAAGCGCTCAACAGGCTACAGGTAAATGACCTTGACTACTGGCGATCGACACTAGAGTCTAAAGCTCTAAACACGACTCAAATCTCGATCAGCTACACCTGTTTCTCACCGAACAGCACGTTATAAAAGCTTGTATTTCATGCCAAGCGTTTCTCTGGGTGCAGCAAGAGGCGATCGCAACAACACGCCGATCATTATTCTGAGCAGTCAGGATAGCATCATCGATCGCACTGTGCGTGGCTTTTACAGGGCATCTGACGTTCTTGCAAAACCACCTGCTTCTTCAAGGCTCAAATCTAGTGCAGACCGATCTGCGAGCGGCATGACCATCAAGATAGGAAGCAATATCAACAAATTTTAAGCCATTAACTATCAATGATCAGCCTGATTTTCAAGCTGATCATTGACCGCTAATAGCTTAAATTAAGTGCTACGAGTTGCTTACTTTAAGGTGCACTATAGCTAACTGAACTCCCACCTTTTCGCGTTGCACTCGTGGTCTGCTGCTGTATAGAGTGTGAGCGATCGCCATGCCATGGCTGTTCTTCTGGTTGCCCATTGCCTGCGTCATCTAGAACGGTTTGTTTGTCTTCCCATAATGGCTCAACCGATAGGCCCAAGAAATCGACCACACTGCCCTGCATGGTTCGTTCAGGGTATCCATCTAAATTGCTGGCTTGGTCTATTGAACAAGCGGAAGTGGCGATCGATTCGTTCATACCGCTTTGTTGTGCGTTCTGAACACACTCCTCATACCGTCGTCGCTGTAAAGTACATTGACGAGCATATTCTGCTAAGTCTGTTTTAAAGAGTACTGACATATGTTTGTCCTCCTGAAGATCTTAATTAATCGCCAAGCCAAAAGAAAAGTTGATTTAAGGCACATTCTTAAGGCGCTGATACTCTTTACAAAAGGCAATAGAAAGTGGTGTTTCTATACCCTCTGCGATCGCTGACTCACAATTTCTTAGGTACAGCTTGAACAGTGCCTCAACTTACTTTTAGTACCCAAAAACAAACTGTTATTCGCACCTTTAATATGACTCTTTCTTATCTAGTTTTCCATTCTGCGACATATGCTGGTCGATTTTTGCCATTGACAAGACTGGGATTGCCCATTGGCTCTGTCTTAGCCAAAAGTTAAGATCTACAACAAATGGTTGCGCTATGTAAATCTCTTTTAAGTTACACCCGTACAATTGTCTGCAATGGCATCCGTATAGATTTTTAGAATAATTTTTAGATGCTTTTTAAGCGTGCAATCATCATCCTTATACTCATTGCCAGTTAATTGCCTGTGTGGCTCTACATTCTTAAACGTTTGCTTGGACTACTACCCGTTTTAGTTGGTATCACCTGGCTAGTATCCAGTTTTCTCTATTTCATCCCTGGCGATCCAGCAGTTGTTATCCTGGGCAATCATGCAACACCTGAGCAGATTGCTGCCCTGAGAGAGCAACTTGGGTTGAACCGATCGCTATTGGCGCAGTACGTTGCGTTTCTCAACCAACTGCTCCATTTGGATCTGGGTGTCAGCATCATTAGCGGTATCCCTGTGGCTGACGAAATTCGCAATCGGTTTCCCGCTACGCTTGAGCTGTCGGTGGCGGCGATGGCGATCGCGTTGGTGGTAGGCGTGCCTACTGGCATTCTTGCTGCGGTTCACAAAAATAGCTGGCTCGATAACCTGGCGATGACTGGTTCGCTGCTGGGTGTTTCTCTGCCCGTCTATTGGCTGGGGTTGCTGTTAGTCTATTTGTTTGCCATTAATTTGCACTGGCTACCGCCCAGTGGACGGATCAGCGTTGAAGCGGGGTTTAACTTCCAGCCCCTTACAGGCTTCTACGTTCTGGATGCACTCATTAAGCTAGATAGTGTCGCTCTTAGAGATGTGTTGGCGCATCTAATCTTGCCAGCCGTTGCCTTGGGTACAATTCCTCTAGCGATTGTCGCTCGTATTACCCGCAGTGCCATGCTAGAGACCCTTTCTCAGGACTATATCCGCACGGCTCGCGCTAAGGGAGTGCCAGAACGCTGGGT
>DATNQS010000138.1:0-2196 GCA_036703925.1 Candidatus Sericytochromatia bacterium | reverse complement strand
GGTGAAGCGCAGTCACTTGGCAATCTCAGCACTGTTTACTATGACCTGGGTGATTATAACCAGGCGATGGACGCTGCCTTTAAGGGATTAGCGATCGCCAGAGCCATTCAAAATCCCTTGCTAGAAGCCTCCTTTCTCACCAAGTTAGGCAACCTTTATCTCATCGTGCAGGATTTTCCAAAAGCGATCGAGTATCACGAAAAGCGACTCGCAACAGGTCGAGCGATGAAGGATACCAACAGCGTGACGATTGCGTTCACCAACCTGGGCAACGTGTATCGCTCGATGGGTCAGTATGACAAGGCGATCGACTACCATCAGCAGGCGTTAGTGCTGGCTCGTCAGTCAAACGATAAAGCGAGTGAAAGTAGCGCTTTAGCAAATCTGGGGGTGGAATATGACGAGCTGGGTCAATCTGACAAAGCCGTCACGTCTTACCAGCAGGCATTGGCGATCGCCCGTGCAACGCAAGATCGCGCTACCGAAGGCTTAGTGCTGAACAATTTAGGCAAAGCGCTGTTTCGTTTAGGCAAGCTGGCAGAGGCGGAAAGCGCTCTCACAGACGGTCTCACGCTTTGGGAGGCGCTGCGTGCCAATTTGGGCAACAACGATCGGAACCAGATTTCGCTGTTTGAGGAGCAAGCCCGTACCTATCGCCTCCTCCAACGAGTGCTGGTCGCCCAAAACAAAACCGATGCAGCGTTAGAAATTGCCGAACGCGGTCGAGCGCGAGCCTTTGTAGCACTCCTCTCGCGGCGGCTTTCTGGTGCAGAGACGCAACCTGCTGCCGTACCAGCAATGCCACCACCGACGATCGCTCAAATCAAGCAAATTGCTAAAGCCCAAAATTCAACCCTGGTGCAGTATTCCATCACCTACGAAGACATCCTGGTAGATGGTAAGGTGCGACCGCGTGAGGCAGAACTCCTCATTTGGGCGATCGCGCCAGATGGCACTATCACCTTCCGTAAGGTTGACCTGACAGCTCAGGCAAACGGTCGGTTTGCGCTAGGAGACCTGGTTGCAAGTAGCCGAGAAACCATTGGGGTAAGTGGTCGCGGTTCCGGTGCCCCTAAAAGCACTGCGCCAGCTGAGGATGTAGCGAAGTCCCAAGGGCTGTATCAGTTGCTCATTCAGCCGATCGCCGATGCCTTGCCCAAAGACCCCAACGCCCGTGTCACCTTTATTCCCCAGCAATCGCTCTTTTTAGTGCCCTTTGCCGCCCTGCAAGATCCGGCTGGCAAGTATTTGATCGAGCGGCATACCATTCTAACTTCACCGTCGATTCAGGTGCTGGCGTTGACGCAGCAACAGCGAGAGAGGGGAGGCGAGAAAGGGCAGAGGAGTGAGGGGGGAGGGGTCAGGAGAATAGGTGGAGTAAGGGGAATAAGAGGAGCAGAGGGAGTAAGGGGAACAGGGGGAGTGAGTCAAGCGCAGGAGGAGAAGGGGACAAGAACGACTAATTTACCTGACTCCCCACTTCCGACTTCTGGCTCCCTCGTAGTGGGTAATCCAACAATGCCGTTTCTGGCTGTTCAAGCGGGAGAACCAGCAGAACAGCTAGCGAGTTTGCCAGGGGCAGAGCTAGAGGCTACGGCGATCGCGCCCCTCCTGGGCACACAAGCCATTACGGGCGATCGGGCGACGAAGGTGGCGATCGTGCAGCGAATGCCCCAGGAACGCATCATCCATCTGGCAACACATGGACTGCTGGATGATTTTAAGGGGTTAGGTATACCGGGGGCGATCGCGCTGGCTCCCTCTGGCAAAGATAACGGCTTCCTGACGGCTGACGAAATTCTGGATCTAAAGCTCAATGCTGAACTGGTCGTCTTAAGTGCTTGTGACACGGGACGAGGACGGTTAACAGGCGATGGAGTCATCGGGTTATCGCGCTCCTTCATTGCGGCTGGCGTTCCCAGCCTCGTTGTGTCGCTCTGGGCAGTGCCCGACGCACCCACGGCGTTTCTCATGACAGCGTTCTATCAAAACCTTACCCAGACACCCGACAAAGCGCAGGCACTCCGACGCGCCATGCTAGACACACTCAAGGAGTACCCAGAACCACAAAATTGGGCAGCCTTTACGCTGATTGGTGAAGCAGAGTAGGGATGGTTGTGACAAGGAATTGTCATGAATTGAACCAGTGTTAGGTTAGCTGAGAATAGATAGCGTCATTTGTCAAAACTGAATCCA
>DATNQS010000137.1:0-4882 GCA_036703925.1 Candidatus Sericytochromatia bacterium | reverse complement strand
ACCCGGTAGCCGTGAGCGCCTGTTGACAATTAAAGGAAAAGTAGCGATCGCTAACGCAAAGATTGCCTATCAGGAGTATAAGAAGATCATTCAGAGCGATCGCTGGAAAGCGCTGAGTGCAAAACGTGCAAACGTGCAACGTCTCCTCTGGGCAAGCACAGGCACCAAAAACCCTGATTACAGTGATGTGATGTACGTCGATGAACTAATTGGTTCCGATACAGTCAACACATTGCCACCGGCTACGATCGAAGCTTGTGCCGATCACTGCAATGTAGCTGATCGGATCGAAACCAACGTTGAGGAAGCCTATAACCTGCTCGAAAGCCTCAAAGATCCTGACATCAACATCAACCTCGATGAAGTCATGGACGAACTCTTGACTGATGGCATCGATAAGTTCGTTAAACCCTTCCAGTCGTTGATGCAATCGCTCGAAGACAAAGTGAATCGACTGGCAACTGTATAGTTGTTGGTTTTTGGTTGTTAGTTGTTAGGGTTTCTGTCCAACAACTAACAACTAACAACCTCTCCTTAAGTCAACTTCTCAACTCCAACTTACCTGCGCTCATCTATGGTTACTCTGCTCGAAAACCCTCTTCGCATTGGTCTCCAGCAAGATCGCATTCCCGAACCGCAGATTCTGATTATCTTTGGCGCGTCTGGTGATCTCACCCAGCGCAAGCTCGTGCCTGCAATCTACCAGATGAAGCGAGAGCGGCGGTTACCCCCAGAGCTGACGATCGTTGGGGTCGCTCGTCGCGATTGGAGCCACGACTATTTCCGTGAGCATCTGCGCGAAGGGGTCGAGGAATTTGGTGGCGGGTTGGGTTCGCAGTCCATCTGGGATGACTTCGCTAAAGGCTTGTTTTATCAACCCGGCGATATTGACAACCAGGACGATTACCGAAAGCTCAAGACCTTTCTAACAGAACTCGACCAACAGCGCGGGACACGCGGCAACCGTGTCTTTTACCTCTCCGTTGCGCCCAAGTTTTTTGCAGAAGCCATTCAGCAGCTTGGGGCAGCAGGGATGATTGAAGATCCCAAAAAGCAGCGCCTTGTCATCGAAAAACCTTTCGGTCGCGATTTGAATTCGGCCCAGACGCTCAATCGGGTGGTTCAAAAAGTTTGTGACGAGCAACAGGTTTACCGCATTGACCATTACCTGGGCAAGGAGACGGTACAAAACCTGATGGTGTTCCGCTTCGCAAACGCTATTTTTGAGCCACTGTGGAACCGCCAATTTGTTGATCACATTCAAATTACGGTGGCGGAAACCGTTGGACTAGAGGGTCGTGCAGGCTACTACGAAACGGCTGGCGCACTGCGCGACATGGTGCAAAACCACCTGATGCAGTTGTTCTGTCTAACTGCAATGGAAGCGCCTAACTCGCTGGAGGCAAACAGCATTCGCAACGAAAAGGTGAAGGTGCTGCAAGCTACTCACCTGGCTGATCTCGAGACGCTGGGTAATTCTGCCGTTCGGGGCCAGTACACAGAAGGCTGGATGAAGGGTAAGCAAGTACCAGCATATCGGCAAGAAGAAGGGGCAGCCGCCGAGTCTACTACGCCTACCTATGCGGCACTCAAGCTAACGATCGATAACTGGCGCTGGAAAGGCGTACCGTTCTACCTGCGGACGGGCAAACGAATGCCTAAAAAGATTTCCGAAATTGCCATTCAGTTTAAAGAAGTGCCGTTTTTGATGTTTCAGTCGGCAGCAAAGCAGGCAAACCCAAATGTCCTCACGATGCGAATTCAGCCGAATGAGGGGATTGCGCTTCGTTTCGAGGTAAAAACGCCTGGAACCTCGCTGCGAACACGCTCGGTGGATATGGATTTTCGCTACGATACTGCGTTTGGACAGGCAAATACTGATGCCTATAGTCGCTTGCTGATGGACTGTATGCTCGGCGACCAAACCCTCTTCACTCGGGGCGACGAAGTTGAAGCCTCTTGGCGCATTCTGACTCCCCTCCTCAATGTCTGGGATGCTCCCGCTCCGCCCGAAAGCATTCCTCTCTACGAAGCGGGCACCTGGGGACCTGTTGAATCAGAACTGTTGCTCAATGCCGATGGACGAAATTGGAGACGACTTTGAAGAAGGGCTGAGGGATGAAGGATGAAGGCTAAAAGTTTTGTATAGCCTTCGACATTTCAAAAACGCGAAGCGTCTCCGTAGCTTTGGCTTCCCCAAGGGTAGGAGATATTTCGAGTTTTGAGTTGAGAGAACAGGCATGAGGAACCGTTCTAAGTTCAACCTTCTGCCTCCTGCCCTCTGCCTTCTGCCTTTTTCTAACCACTAATAGTTAATTACTAACCACTGACTATGACGACCACTCCACTTGTTGCCCTACAAAGACCCAAAGACATTTCCCTCGACGAAATTGAGGCGGAACTAAGTGCGATCTGGCAGAGCCAAAATGCTGATTCAATGAATCAGGGTCCTACCAGAGCCTCGACCTTCAGTATGGTGATCTATGAGCCAGAGGAGTTTCAGCAACTGTTGGCAGCGCTGGGGTTTTATGAAGGTCCGATCGATGGCATTCATGGACCAATGACCAAAGCGGCGGTGCAGGATGCCCAAAAATCCTACGGACGCTCCATTACAGGACGGGTTGATCCTGGCACACTTGCCAAACTACGAGAAGAGTTTGCCAAAAACCCGATCGATCGCATCAAATTTGACAACCTCAATACACGGGGCTTTAGCATTAGCGATGCGATCGCTGTGCAAAATCCCGGTCGCATTATTACCCTGTGTCCTATTTTGGGTGAAGATCAGGGCGTAACGGCTCAGGTGTCTGCTTACTGCCCAGTGCAGCAAGGCAGTAGTAATCACCTCATTTGCTGCGAGTACATCACCTTACGAGGCACCAAAGCCGCCTTAGAACGAGTTGGTGGGCTAGTTGCGTCGCTCATGATGCCAGACTTGCCCAAGTTTGTCTGGTGGAAGGCAACCCCCAATCCCGACCAAATCCTCTTCAAAACGCTTGCCGAATCGTGCAACTGCTTGATTTTGGATTCCTGTTACTTCAGCGATCCAGAATCGGAGTTTCTCAAAATTCAAGAGTTGATTGATGAAGGCACCTACATTGCTGATCTAAACTGGCATCGCCTGCAACCCTGGCAGGAACTCATGGCAGCCGCGTTTGATCCGCCTGAACGCCGCGCTTCCTTGAGCGAAGCAGACCAGCTTGCGATCGACTACGAAAAAGGCAACGCAGCCCAGGCGCTCCTGTATTTGGGATGGATCGCTAGCCGGCTTGATTGGCAACCGATCGCCTTTGAAGAGACGGGCGGTGACTATGACCTCAAACACGTCACCTTTAGAGGAGCCAATCAGCGCGAGATCACCGCAGAGCTAGCCGCGATCCCCACAGCCGACTGGGGCGAAATTCTGGGTGATCTGGTGGGTATTCGCATCACGTCTACCAATGTGCAAGCAGACTGCTGCACAATCCTCTGTTCTGAAACCACAGGCTGTATGCGAATGGAGGCGGGCGGTAGTGCCCAAGCGTGCCAAACAGAAGTCGTTTCATCGCTGTCTGACCAAAAGGCTGAGTTTCTGTTGAGTCAGCAATTGCAGCGCTGGGGACATGATGTACTGTACGAAGAAAGTCTGGCAGTCGTTGCCAAAATTCTTAAGCTGCGTGGATAAGCAGCTAGGCGTAGTTATTGGTAAGACGCATTTCGACTTCGCTCAATGCTCTCAGGCCAGTGTAGGGGCGGGTTGAGCGCAGTCGAAACCCGATTTCTAATCGCTTCAGGGTCAGTTTGAAAAGCTTGGCAGGACGTTGATCAAGACTATTCAGTCGCAGGTTCTTCTACAGGACGAACGATCGTTGCGTCTGGAGTAACTTGGGGTCTAAAGATAGCTTGCAGCGCTTC
This sequence comes from Candidatus Sericytochromatia bacterium, assembly GCA_036703925.1. Taxonomy (GTDB): domain Bacteria; phylum Cyanobacteriota; class Cyanobacteriia; order Leptolyngbyales; family Leptolyngbyaceae; genus Stenomitos. The sequence goes on along the minus strand of DATNQS010000137.1, from coordinate 988 downwards.
TTCTAGAGTGGGAGCCATCACAATTCGGTTTTCGTAGGCAACAATGACTCGCACCAGCGTTGGCAGACTATTCTGAGCAGCTTCCAGATACAGCGGTTCTACATACAGCAGCGATTGTTCGATCGGCACAATGAGTAAATTGCCCTGAATTGCCTGTGAACCCTGACGATTCCAGAGGGAAATTTGTTGAGAAATCACTGGGTCCTGGTTAATACGTGCCTCGATTTGTTCCGGTCCATAAACCAGGCGTTCTTTTGGGAAGGTATACAACAACAATTTGCCGTAGTTCTCCCCGTCCGATCGTGCGGCTAACCAGGCAATCAGGTTGGTGCGTTGGCGCGGTGTGTAAGGCAGCAGCAGAATGAACTCTTCAAACGGGACTCCAGGCAAACTGGTAATGAGGTAATAGGGTTTAACGGGACGAGCTTCGTTGCCATAGACTTCATTGGGAATCTGCCACTGGTCTTCCCGGTTGTAAAACACCTGTGGATCAGTCATGTGATAAATCAGTAGCCGCTCTGATTGCAGCTTAAAAAAGTCTACTGGGTAGCGAAGATGGCTCTGCAAACTTGCAGGCATCGCCGTGAGCGGTTTAAAGAGACTGGGAAAGATGCTTGACCAGGTGGCAATGATTGGGTCAGTGGGATCAGCAACGTAAAAAGTTACAGAACCGTGATAGGCATCAATGACGACTTTGACCGAGTTGCGGATGTAGTTAATGCCTTCGCTCCCTAAGTCAGAGTAGGGATAGCGATCGCTCGTTGTATAAGCATCCACAATCCAGTAAAGATAATTTTGATCCGTCGTCCCAGCTTTAGGAGCGTTGGCTGTTACCAGATAAGGGTCGCTGTCGTAGCGTAGAAATGGGGCGATCGTCTGAATTCGATGCTTGATATTGCGCCGGAACAGCACCTTTGTTTGGGACGAGAAGTCGCGGGTAAACAAGATCTGCCAGTCGCGTAGATAAACAGCAAACAAGCCTCGTCGC
>DATNQS010000136.1:0-26303 GCA_036703925.1 Candidatus Sericytochromatia bacterium | reverse complement strand
TGCATAGATGCTGCTTTGCACGCTGTCTCGACCTAAGGTTGCGCCAACAGTACGGTTTTCCACAACTTCTACGGGCAGAGGCAACGCGCCACCTCGAAGTTGTACCGCAATGTCGCTGGCTCGTTCAGCCGTAAAGCTACCCTCAATGACTGCGCCGCCGCCCGTAATGCCCGTTTGAGCGTACTGCACATCGACGGTATAAGCAAAGTCAGCGCTAATCGGAGCGGCATCCAGAAAAATGCCGAGCGCCCGTCCTGTACCGGCAATGCTTTTCGTTAGTTCTGCAAAGAGTTCGCCGCCGCGGGGATCAAACCTCAGCCCAACGTGCCAAATGCTGGCGGCACCAGCAGGTTCGGGGTAAGCATCTTTGAGGTTTTTGCCTGTTAATTCCGTTTTTTCAAAGAGGGTGGAGATCGAATCGTTGGTCGCTTTTAGCTCTGCCTGGTTTTTCGCAATCGCGGCTTGATCCGGGTTTTTTCTTAGCTGCGCCTGTACTTCTAACTTCTCACGCAGATTTTGTTTTTCAATTTGCAACTGCGCCTCTGTGCCAGGCTTTTGCCTGCGAAAATCTAGCTGAGCCGTCCCACCTAACACACGCTCTGCCTGCTGCGGATCGTTTACGCCCGGTAGCTGCACCAGAATCTGATTGTTGCCAGCGGTCTGCACAAGCGGTTCTGATACGCCCAGTCCATTGACTCGTCCTTCGATCACCTTGCGAACGCCTTCAAGGTCTCGATCGGTAATCTCTTGAATTTCTGGCGTTGTTTTCACCTGAATCGTCAGCTGTGAACCGCCTTGCAGATCCAAGCCCAGACGTGCTGGCACTTTGACGATAACAACAATGGCGGCAACCAGCAGCACTAAAATTAAGCCTAAGAGCGATCGCTGTCTTCCCATACTGTGACCCCTGTAACAAACGCTATGATAGCGCTTTAAAGTATTTGAATTTTGCTTTGACTTCCGGCGAAGTGGAAAGACGTTTTGACGGTTGGCTTGAGCTAGCAAGCACAGCTCGCCATTCGCTCAACGTCTGCAACGCCTGCTAGGAGAGAGGCTTATCAGCTAGTAGTCTCTATGCGTAAAACAATTAAAAGACATGAATCTGCTCAATGTATGTCTTGCTAGCGTTTGTTTTGTCTCCTTTGTTTTCCTCCTTTACCCACGTCATCTTGCCTTTGATGCTGATGGTTGAGAGAGTTCCCCTGCATAGGTTTCTTTATGCTGCCTTTATAAAGTACTAGCGCTCAAAAATAGGAGCAGGAAGTAACCGGAACTCTGTAAATCCACACAGTTCAATCGTTTGCCAGAGCGTTTCTTGATTCTAACCAGTGCTAGCTTGTGAAGTCTCCGTAATTGCACTAGGCAAGGCGATCGAGAATTAGATAATTTACCAACAGAGGGATGAGGATTCACGCTCTGAAGTGTCTAAACGTCCAGCCTTCATCGAGCACACTTTCACAAGGGTCTTCACCAAGCGTTAATCACAAACGCGATTGAGTTGATAAACTTACCAGTTTTAATTTTGAGTCTCAGGGCACCTGCTAGTAGAACATAAGCGTACGTTCTGCTTAATAAAAGTCATTTTGTACAGAATAGAACGCTCACCTTGCCAAGCTTGCTGTGAATAAACCGATGGCTCAAACTCTCTTTAAGCCTCTTTGGGCAACGATCGCAGGCATGGTCACTCTTGGCTCTATTCTCGCGAACAAGCCTGTCCAAGCCTTTAGCGTCACGTATAACTTTACCGTTCAAATTACTAGCACTGCCTACGAAAGCCAGGGCTTGATGAACGGTGCTACTGAATACGGTAGCCTCACCTATGACAACGCTAACTTAACGGGAATCGGCAGCGAATATGTCTCTGCTACACCAGGAAGCCTCACCTTAGAATTTAACTTCTTAAGCAAGCTTTATACCGAGCAAGACGACCTGAACTACGGTAGTGATGTCTATTTTTATAACTATCCGGTTGCTTTTTTCTCAAATGGAAGGCTGCTAGGACTCGACTTTTTGGTCGTTCCATCGCAAGCTCAAGCGTCACAGGATGAGCTTGGCTTTCGCATCTTTCGGGAGCTCTTTTACGTTGGCGCGACGGACAACTTTAACAGCGGTACTCTAGCGGGTACCGTCACTTACGGTAATAGCGCCGCTGTCCCAGAACCATCTGAGATAGGCGGTACGATCTTAGCCTTCAGTTGCTTAGGTCTCTGGTTTTTGAGACGGGTTAAAGGCTAAAGAAATTACTTCCGTCGGGCAGTCGTTTAAGGCTTGGGGTAGCCGAAGTAGGCTCATACAAAGCAAAGGCTACATAGATCTCAAGATGTTCTCTCTGCATTTTGAGGCTATTTCATTACAAATTTCTACATTTATTTACTCTACATTTTGGAGGTGATGATGCTACGTGTTCTTAGTTCTTACCTTACCTATGCTTCTAATCGGGCAATTAGCCATATCTTTCTATCTCTTTGCCGTCCAGAAATTGAAGTTCCTGTTCAGTTTACCTGCCTTGTTTCAAGCTGTGATCCCGAGGTTGAGCGCTCCAATGTTGTTAAGGCTATCCCTAACTTAATCAGACCATTTGTGTTTCGCTTGCGTGCCAATAATGCTATGACCGAATGGCACTATCTCCAGGCATTGAAGCCTTTTGATGCTGCCTATTTATGGCCCGGGTTCTCTCTGGCAACGATCAGAAAGGTGAAGAACCAGGGAAAACCAATATTCATAGAGAGAATTAACTGTTTCACTGGTTTTACCAAATCAGTGATGAACAGTGAATATATTCGGTTAGGGCTTGGACCTCGACATCCCACGACTGAGCAGATGGTGCAGGATGAGTTGGAAGAAACTAAGCTGGCTGACTTCATTTTCTGCCCTAGTCCGCACGTGCGATCAAGCTTTTTAGACGCTGGCGTACCAGCCGAGAAATTATTACTAAGCAGCTATGGGTGGTGTCCCAATCGATTTCCGGGTTTGCTCAATCAACGCCCTACACCAAAATCTGTCGATCAACCCTTTACGATTCTTTTTGTCGGTACGGTCTGCGTTCGCAAGGGTGCTCACCTGTTGATGGATGCGTATGTTCGTTCAGGAATTAAGGGGAAACTGATTTTGTGTGGAGCAATGGAACCCGCGATCGCGGAAATTTGTCAAGATTGGCTGCGCCGTCCTGATATTATCCACCAACCCTACGTGAACAATATCTCTACTTTCTACCAAGACGCGGACTTATTTGCCTTCCCCAGCTTAGAGGAAGGCAGCCCTTTAGTTAGCTACGAGGCAATGGCTCATGGTTTACCAATGCTAGTCTCTCCAATGGGCGGCGGAGAAATTGTGCGGGATGGCGTTGATGGTTTTGTCCGGTCTCCGTTCGATCAAAGTGCCTGGATTGAGACCATGCAAAAATTAGCGGACTCTCCAGATTTACGCCTTCAGCTTAGTCGCAATGCTTCGCAAAGAGCGGCAGAGTTTACCTATGAAAAGGTTGCTAACCGACGAGCTGGAATGATCTTGGAGCATTTGACTCACTCAGCAATTGGCCCTAGCGTATAGCTAGGGCTGTTTTATTCTAGATTGAGGTCTAGGGTGAGATACCTCACACCTCACTTGAGGTCTAGCGTATAGCTAGGGCTGTTTTATTCTAGATTGTGACATTTATGCCTTCACGAGAATACGCCACTCTAGGCTGTAGAGATTTTATCTCTTGATAGCTGAACTCACCTAAACTATTGCTGACACAGGTTTTCCATGGAGTACGCTACAGTCTGGAAGTCCGAGTTTTGTTGCTTCCCCTCATGCTGGATGAAAATAAAATGCGGCTCCAAGAACTGTGTAGGTTGCCAGCAACAGCACGCCTTCTAGCCAGTTGGAGCGTCCATCAAGGCTAATCAGGTTGGCGATCGCCACTGCAATCACCACTGCAACTACTTCAAACAGGTTAAAGCTTAAGTCCATTGGCTGCCCGATCGCCTGCCCGACCAGGACCAAAATTGGTGCCACCAGCAATGCGACTAGCAAACTTGACCCCATCGCCACCGAGACAGACAGATCCATATTATTTTTCATAGCGACTCGTACCGCTGTAACATACTCTGCGGCTCCACCTACCAGAGGCAGCAAGATTACACCTGTAAAGAGTGGTGTTAAGCCTAGCCCTTTGGTTGCTTCTTCGACGGCACCGACAAAAATCTCGGATTCAAAAGCAACAGCGATCGTCGCGACTAATAGCACTCCAATCCAAAGAGGTAAGTTTGGTTTGTGTGGTGCGTGTGCGCCTGTTGCTTCGGCGGTGCCCTCTTCTAGCTCCACTACGCCGACGTCGTAAAGGTAACTGTGGGTCTTGAGCGAAAACAGTAGGGTCAGCGCATAGACTACAATCAGCACGACCGCCACAGTAATCGAAAGGCGGCTGATAGTCACCTGATCCACTACATTTGAGGTTGAGATGACCATAGCTGGCAGGACGATCGCTGTTACCGCCAGGGTCATGGTCGAACCGCTGACCCGTGCCACGATCGGCTGAAATTCTTGCTCTTTGTAACGCAACCCGCCTAAGAACATGGATAGCCCCATGACCAGCAGCAAGTTACTAATAATCGTGCCTGTAATGCTGGCTTTTACAATGTCAAGCAAACCTGCTCGCAGCGCCGAGAGAGCAATAATCAATTCAGTAGCATTACCAAACACAGCATTCAACAAACCGCCGATCGAGGGTCCTGTCGCCACTGCAACTTCTTCTGTCGCTGTACTAAGCCAGATAGCAAGCGGCACAATGGCGATCGCAGAGGTGATGAAAACTACGAGCGCATCCCATTCCAAACGCTCTGCCGCAACAGAGATGGGGATAAAGACTAACAAGCCCAGAGAAACAAGGTTCTTAATTGACATAGTGCCAGTGGGAGAAAGGATTCAGTGAATAGGATTGTGCCGTCAGGCAACGCGAATGGTCAATGGTGTTTCCCGTTTGACCACACTTACAAAATGCCTCGTTCATCATAGAAGCTAGAGCGCGTTCTGACTCGGCAAAAGCAACGGGCGAGCAATCAAAACCTGACTTTGTTTAAGAAAGCGTTGTTCTAGTCAATCTTCCCTTAGTTGGATGGTTCAGCAACAGAGCAAACTAATGTAGGTACGTAGTCATTTCGCCAGGGTGACTAACACCAACTTGATAGTCTTGGCTGTACGCTAGATAACTGTATGCCGTTGTACGTAAATCGGACTATAAACCCGCTTAAAGCGAGAGCGCCCCGTATGCTGCCAGATGCCCTTCCATTAACCAGGCATCACTGGCGAGTCATTAGTCTGGGGCTCGGCTTACTGACGGCAGGGCTGATTGTTATAGCGGGATCAAGCAGCTTCGGGCAGAATGTGGTGCCGCCGCATCTTCAAGTACCCAAACTTGAAGCACCTAAACCTGCTGCGCCGAGTGCAACCAGTGCTGCGTCCGCGATCGCCACGGCAGATGTCAAATTAGATGGACGAACCCTGTTTACGATCGCCGCCCCTAGTGTCACGACTCAAGCGGGCACTCAGGCGGCTGGTACGCCGCCCATCAGAGAACGGGTCAAGAACATTGAGGAAACACTGAACCGGGTTGCCGAAAACACTGCTGAACCCAAAACGCTCGATGTAAAAGCGGTAGTGGATGAACAAAGTCGCTTGCCCATCATCTCGATCGGCACTCGCTACCTGATGACAGTGACAACACTAGATGCCCAACTTCAGGCGCAAGACCCTGAACAACGAGCAACCGAACTCACCCAAATCATTAGGGACGCTTTAGCGATCGCTCGACAGGAACGTCAACCTCAATCGTTGATGAGGCAAGGCTCAGTGGCGGGGCAGCTTGCACTCGCGATGGTAGTAGTAAGCGGCATTTTGGCGTTGGTACAGCGCTGGATCAAGGCACAACGAGAGCAGTTGATGGCTCAAGCTAATGCAGCGATCGAGTCATCTGCCGTGGTCGATCCCACTAGCACAGCGGCAATGGCAATTGTGCGCGAGCAAATCAAGCAACGGCGGCTGCGATCGCTGAATGACGTACAGCGTCGGCTGCTGCAAGTGATGCAGTTAAGCATCTGGTTAGGCGGTCTTTTCATCATTTTGGGGCTGTTTCCTTATACCCGCTGGCTACAGTCACTCATCCTGTCAGGTCCGCTCAAAATCTTGGGGATCATCATTGCCGTCTACCTCCTCATTCGAGTCAGCGACACGTTTATCGATCGCTTCTTTAATGCGCTCACTGCTAACGAACTTCTCCCACCGGATACGTCTCAACGCTTAGCACAGCGTGTTACCACGTTTTCGCGAGTGCTGCGGAGCCTGGTTGCCACGGTTTGGATCAGCACAGGCATTCTCACGACGCTTTCTATTGTGGGCGTTGAGCTGGGTCCAGTGCTTGCAGGTGCAGGCATTTTGGGCTTAACGCTCTCCTTAGCCTCTCAAAACTTGATTAAGGATGTGATCAACGGCTTACTCATTCTTTGGGAAGATCAGTACGCTGTGGGGGATGTCATCCAAATTGGCAAAGCCTCTGGGCTAGTAGAATCCTTAAACCTCCGCATTACCCAGCTCCGTAACTCCGAAGGACGGTTGATTACCATTCCTAATAGTTCGATTACAGTGGTCGAAAACCTCTCCAAGGACTGGTCACGGGTTGACCTGGGTATCACGATCGCCTACGACGCAAATGTTGATCGAGCGATCGCAGTCGTTAAACAAGTTGGCGAAGAGATGACTAACGATCCGGCATGGAAAGACAAAATCCCCGAACCACCAGATGTCTTAGGGGTCGATGATATTGGTAATAATGGCATTACCTTGCGAGTGTGGATCAAAACCCTGCCGCTACAGCAATGGAACGTTGCCCGCGAATTTCGCCGTCGGTTGAAGCGATCGCTGGATGACGAAGGTATTGCGATCGGGTTGCCCCAACAGCCGCTCTGGTTCCGCAATTCATCAGACTTACCGCAAGTTGTTGATGGTAAGCCACCTTCACCTCATAACGCTGTAAATGACGAACAGGATTGAAGGTTGAAGGATAAAATTTTTGAGTTTTGAGTTAGTTCCGCCCCGCCATTTCTAGCTCCCAATCTTTTTTTACCTTCTGCCTTTCACCTTCTGCCTTTTACCTTTTGCCTTTTGCCTTTTACCTTCTGCCTTCTGCCTTCTACTCCCTACTCCATCCCCTGCCCATCCCGTCGCCCCAACTCATAGATGCCGCAACCGATGCAGGCAAGCATCCCTACACTAATTGCCCAACTGCGACCCAGCGTTAGCTCTACACCGTAGTTGCACAAGGCCCCTGCTAGAAGAAACGGCACAATGCTGAAAATAGAAGCATAGAAAGCATTTTGTGCCTCCCTGCCTTTGCGGGTACGCTCAAATTCTTCGATCGACGTATAGAGCGATCGCTCGGCAAAATTAAACCAGCGGTTAAGCTGATGTGTTACCCAGTCGCTAATGGTTGCCAGCGCCAGATACAGCGACAGTGACCACAAACCTGTACCAGCGATCGCGATCGCGCTCAGGTGAAGATCAAACGGGAAAAGCTCAAACATACCAAAGCCCACATAGAAAGCTTACGTAGAACGCTTGTGTCAAAGCAAAGACAGCAAGCCAGCAGTGCTAGCGGGCAATGATTGCATCTTGAATGCCTACCCGTTGCTTGTTGTGTATCTTAACGAAAATTAAACCGTTAAGTACCTGGACACAGAAAGTTCTTTGTGCCTTTCCCTGTCGCTGTTCCCACGCTGTTACACTACTGCGTTAGGGATGCTGAATATCGTGTTTAAGTACTCAACGATCGTGTTGAGTGTCCTAAGCAGCTTATTCAAGTACTCAGCAATCACATTCAGACTTTGAATGAGTTCTGTCGTCTCCCTATTCCTTGAAGTTAAGCAATCTGGTTAATAAACGAAAGATCTATCGAACTAAAATTGGTACTCAGCGCCAAGTTGAGTGTTTCCATGGCTTCGACTAGCCACTGCACACCATCGCGGCGACACAATTCATAATGGTTAAACAAAATTGAGAAGCGCTTTTCTAAACAAGGCTTTACTTTGCGGCAGATTAGCACAATTTTGAGTAACAGCCCAGTTGTCAAAGTTGAACCGATGTTAGAGATCAGATCAACAAAAACAAAATGATTCGGTTTTTGGGGGCTTTCAACGACAAGAAAATTTAGCAGCTGGCTACAGGTTCGAACCAAAAGAAAATCATTCAACTTTTGATTATGGCTTTCTGGCAGTGTGTTTTTGAGTTGGTTGTAAAGCTGATTGTTGAACTGCCGTCTACCATACTCTGAATCAACCGAAACCGTAATGTACTGGTAAAGGTCATCTTTAAACGATTGGTAAGATGGCGCTTGATTAGTGTGAGTCAGAAACCGTTGTGCCGAATCACGGTAAGTGCCAGCACCTTGAGATTTACCCGCAAATTGCTTTAATGCGCTACATAGCTGCTGGTCAGTTAACAGCGTTGGGTTCTTTACCGGTTGAAGAATACGATGTGCTGGTAAGGACATCGCATCATGATCGGACTGCGATCGCCTTACCTGATAAGTGACATATTGGGAGAGGTCAACTTCATATTGATGCTGAGCCTTTGCCTGAAGCTGACGAATTGTCTGCTGCTGCTCGTAGGTACTGCCTTCTGTCAGCAGGCAATGTTCATAAAGGTAAGGATAACGCCGAATGAGTGCACCGATCGGCTCATGGGCAGGCGGATGATTCAGGTCGCCCGTCTGGCTCATTACCTGAGACAACCGGCGGAGGGTCACAAACTGCTCACTATCGACAAAACCCTTAACCAACTCTCGCACTCGTCGGATCGAACGCGAACGTGAATAGTCATTGATACTCCTGGTTGGAGCCGCTTCGAAGAGAGCAACCAGCTCTGGTATAGCCGCTTGAAGCTGAGGACGAGTTTGCCAACGATTAATCAGAATATGGCAACAACGATTCAGCACGAACCGAAACTCTTGTTCAGCCGCTTTGGATGTAGCAATTTTGTCGATCGCTGCGGTAATCTCAGCATCGGGATAACCAACACCATCAATAAACAACGCCCGAAAGCGACTAATCAGCTGACTAGGTAGCTCAGATTGCACCAGTCGCAGCAAATGGTCATATAGCTGCTGCTCTGATTGGTCAATCGGACGATGAAAGTTGGGTGTCCAGGTACTCACGGCGGTAGAACTCCCATGCCCAGAGATAGGGGTCAAAATAGCATTGGTTGAAAAACGCTGAGGGTGCTAGTCAGCGGTATCGGCTCTATTACTAAAGAAATAAGAACGGTACGGTTACAACCCTGCACATAATGTTTAACAAGTGCCTTTAGACGCAACTTCACGCCCTACGGCTCTCAATCCTATCCGTAACAACCACAGAATTGTTGTGACTTGAATCACCTAAATGCAGTTAAACTATAGCTGCTTTTTAAACTTTAAGCTACTAATGCCACAATCTAAGCTTCGCAATTGCCTGAGAGCAACGATGAAAAGTGTGGGTAAGCCGCAAAGTTAAGAGCGCTTGTACTAATTCACTCTTCTGTAAATCTGTTTAGAAAGATGTGAAGTTTAGCTGCCAGCCTCAAATTTTGGGCACTCCTAGTTTTGTTTATTCTATTACTACAGCAGGATTTAACCCTCTAATTGGCTTAAGCGGCGTAGGTTAAGCACATCGCTCAGTTTCCTGATTTGACTAAAAGTGCGCTCAAGCTGATCGTGGTCGCGGATGTCGATGCCCAGATCGATCGTCGCAGTTTGGGCAGGGTAGGTCTTAACCTGAGCATTACGGACATTAATATTGTTATCAGTTAAACGTGACAAGATGTCTTTGAGCACACCAACCCGATCGATCACTTGAATTTGAATGTCAACAGGATAGGTTTGAGGACGACCATAATCCTGGTCGGTTGTATTCCAGCTCACAGGAACAAGGCGATCGCCAGGAATGAGTTCGACATTAGGGCAACTATTGCGATGAATAGAAATGCCACGACTGCTCCGCGTTACAACCCCAATAATGGCTTCACCAGGAACTGGCGTACAGCAACCTGCAATGTGATGCAGTAATCCTTCCACACCAATGATGGGGGACTTGCTGGATGACTGCAACGGCAAAATCTTAGCCCCTGTTGGCAGCAAGGGAAGCTCTTGGATGGAGGCACTAAGACTGTCTGAAAGCTTTTCTAAAGGTTGTTGTGCCTTAACGGCTTCGCGCAAGCGGTTGAGCGTAAGGTTGAGGGTGACTTCTCCATAGCCCACCGCTGCCAGCAAATCTTCAACGCTGTGGTAGTTACATCGTTCTGCTGTGGCTTGCATCGGTGCTGATTTTAGAAGTGCCTCAAAGCCATTTTTGCCTAAGGCTCGCTCCAGCATTTCCCGACCACGATCGACGTTTTCTTCACGGTTCGATCGTTTGTACCATTGACGAATGCGATTTCGTGCGCCCGGTGTCACTACAAAATTAAGCCAATCGAGGCTAGGACGGGCGTTTTTCTGAGTCAGGATCTCAACAATATCGCCGTTTTTGAGTGGTGTATCCAGTGTGGTCATGCGCTCATTTACCCGCACTCCAGCACAGTGATTGCCCACCTCAGTGTGAATGCGGTAGGCAAAATCAACAGGCGTTGCACCACGACTGAGTGAAACAACATCGCCTTGAGGAGTAAAGACATAAACATCGCCATCAAAGAGATCGTCCTTGATATTCTCTAAATATTCTTGGGCATCTTTGAGGTCGCTTTGCCAGTCTAGTAATTGCCGCAGCCAGGTAAATTTCTCATCGGTTGTTGTCAATTGAGCACTGCTACTGCCCGTTTCTTTATACTTCCAGTGGGCAGCAATCCCATATTCAGCAATTTGGTGCATTTCTAGCGTCCGAATCTGGATTTCTAGGGGTCGCCCTGAACTGCCAATAACAACGGTATGCAATGACTGGTAGCGGTTAGGCTTCGGTAAGCCAATGTAGTCCTTGAAGCGACCTGGAATCGGACGAAACATATCGTGGACAACAGCTAAAGCGCGATAGCAGTCATCGTTAGCGCTTACAATGAGCCGAATCGCTGCAACGTCATAGATTTCGTTGTAGTCCTTTTGCTGCCGCTTCATCTTTTGATAGATGCCATACAGATGCTTGGGGCGACCGCTAATATCAGCGTAAGCAAGCCCTGTTTGATCCAGACGTTGTTTGAGGCGATCGACAGTCTGAGCCAGCCCTGTTTCGCGATCAACCCGCTTTTCAGCTACCAGTCCTTGAATCTGCCGATAGGAATCAGGCTCTAAGTATTTAAAGGTTAGATCTTCTAGTTCCCATTTGAAGCGACCAATCCCTAGACGATTGGCAAGGGGAGCGAAGATTTCGCGTGTTTCCAGGGCAATTTGACGGCGCTTTACATCGGGTAAGTGCTCTAACGTCCGCATATTGTGCAGACGGTCTGCTAGTTTGACGACAATAACGCGAATGTCTTGCGCCATTGCCAGAAACATACGACGAAAGTTTTCTGCCTGCCGCTCCGTTTTGCTAGAAAAATTAAATTTTGAAAGCTTAGTGACACCTTCAACTAGCAGCTGAACTTCTTCACCAAATAACGCGCCTAACTCTTCAGCCGTAACGGTTGTATCTTCGACTACATCATGTAAGAAGCCAGCAGCAATCATAACCCCGCCACCACCCAAGTCTCGCAGCAACCCAGCCACTGCAACAGGATGCATGATGTAAGGCTCACCCGAGGCACGGTATTGCCCCTCGTGAAGCTGATACGCAAACTCAAAAGCCCGACAGACTAGATCAGCATCAGCGTTGGTGCTGTCGTTGGCGGTAGCATCGGCGCTCGATCGCCGCGCTTGGAAGCATTCTTCTAGCCAAGCAGGAAGATCAAATGCTATGGAAGAGGCGGGAACGGTTAGGTGCATACTGTCAAGCTCAGAGGTCGAAAGGCTCAAAAGGCTCGTTATACTGGCTGATTCTACTGCACAGTGTGCTGCTCAATACAGATTGCAGCTTAATGAAAACATCTAGGCGGGAAGAAAAAACCTCTCAAAGGTTTGAGATCGAAAATGAGATACAAGTAACCCTGCATCAAACTTACAGCGCTAATAAATGTAGATCTTACAAATGTGCTTGTAATAGGGTCGCTAACCGCGGAGAGGCTATAGCTTCCTTTCCGATCTCCGACTAACGGCTATAGCTAAAAGACGAGAACCTAAAGAGTGCTCTACTCTCAAGGATTTAATTTTTGTGTACCATCTATCCTAGCAAAAAGGACAGAATTCTTTACATGAACTTATAGGTGTAACAGTGAGAAAGGAAGAAAAAGCCTTGCCCTTGGCTCAGCAGGAGCGCTATGAGGCGTTCAAGCAAACATTACAGCAGGTGCAGCAGATGGCGGTTTCGCCTGATGCCAACAGCATGATGCTACGGTCTGAGGTTATAGCCTTACAACAGTATTTTCACGATCAGCTTTTGAGTTTGTCAACAGATACCTTCTCGTCGTCGATGCAGCAGTGGGTGCAATCGTATCAAGTAGAGATGGATAAGCAGCTTCGTTTGCTAGGAATGGATGTACTGTTTTTGCAGGCAGCGAGGCAACCAACCACTGCGTTACAACGACAGCAACAGGTGTGCGATCGCCTTGGCACCTTGCAACGTTACTGTGAGGCACTGCTCGGCGGGGAGGAGAAGGATGAGGAGTGAAGGGGTAAAAGAGTGAAGGAGTGAAGGCTACCAATTTCCTTATTCAAAAGCTAAAAGACTGCCCCTTGCTTGGTTAAATAGAAGGGATCGGTTGAAGCGGAGAGAGCGCCAGTGCAGTGCCCAAAGGATAAGCAAGTCAGTTTAGTGGAAGGTGAGTTGGCGGCGCAGTTAGCGGCTCACCATTGCCCAGAGTGTGAGGGTGTCTGGATTCCGGGCGTTGAGTACGACAGTTGGCAGGTGCAGCAACCTCTAGGAGAAAGTCTCTCTGCGCTCATTGATCAAGCATTAGAAACGAATGTTGACCGATCGCCCTTTGATGCGCGAGCGGCACTGTGCCCTGAATGTAATGCTTACTTAGCAAGGGCGAAGGTCAGTGCCAAAACACCGTTTTATGTCGAGCGATGTCCGAACTGTAAAGGCATTTGGTGCGATCGGGGCGAATGGAACACGCTGCAAACGCTGTCGCTACATACTGTGATTGACCAGATGTTTTTAGGGGAGTGGCAAACGCGTACACGCGAACGAGAGCAGTTGGCTCAGGAACGTCGCGCCACGATCGACAAATTAGGAGCCGAACTGGCGGCACAAATTTTTGAGTTGGCTGATGTTTTGAAACAGCATCCCAATGGTGATTTTGGTGTCGCTTACCTGATGCGACGATGCGACAAGTAGTAGTCAGCCATCAGCTATCAGCCATTAGCCATTAGTAGTTGACCTTTCGATCCTGCTGTCGTGGCGCACAACTGGTAAAGTAGCTGAACGCTAATTGCTCACTATACTGATGGCTTATGCAATGACAAACGCTCTCTTTCAGGTTGAACATTTGCGGGTTGCGTATCCTCGACGTGGATCGGAGGCGATCGCATGGGCAGTGGATGATGTGTCATTTACCCTCAATCCAGGTGAAAAATTGGGGTTGGTTGGCGAGTCGGGCTGCGGCAAAAGTACTTTGGGTCGGGCTGCGATGCGGTTACTGTCCGAAGATACCCAAATTGAAGGGCACGTCACTTTTGCAGGGCAATCTGTGTTTGACCTTTCGACGGCAGCGTTACGGCGCTTTCGGGGCGAAGCCGTTGCGTTGATTTTTCAAGACCCCATGACGCGGCTTGATCCACTAATGACGATCGGCGATCACTGCCTGGAAACGCTGCAATCGCACCAGCCTCAACTTTCACGACGACAGGCAAAGGAACAGGCGATCGCAACCTTAGAAGCGGTCAACATACCTGCGAGTCGATGGTCACAATACCCCCACGAGTTTAGTGGTGGGATGCGGCAACGAGTGGCGATCGCTCTGGCACTGTTGCTGAATCCTAAACTCATCGTGGCGGATGAGCCAACCACCAGCCTGGATGTCACTGTCTCTGCCCAGATTTTGCGCGAACTGACTCGTCTTTGTGCCGAGCGGCAAATGGCACTGCTGATCATCTCTCACGACCTGGCAATGATTGGCGAGTATTGCGATCGCATTGCTATTATGTACGGTGGCAAATTTGTCGAAACAGGTGCCACTCAAGCGGTGTTAAAGCAGCCTCAGCATGAATACACGCGATCGCTGCTGAATGCTGCACTGCATCTGCAAGCAGTTGATTTGGAAAAAGGAGAGAAGAGTGAGGAGAGCGGAGACAAGGGACAGAAAACGATAAACCCGGCTCCCGGCTCCCGGTTCCCGACTCCTCTCCTTCACCTCGACAATCTCATCCAGCACTACACCTTGGAGCAAAACCCGATCGCGCAATTGTTCTCGAAGACTAATCAAACGATTAAGGCTGTAGATGGTGTGAGTCTGGATCTTTATCCAGGTGAAACGTTGGGTTTGGTTGGCGAGTCAGGCTGCGGTAAAAGTACGCTGTCGCGCACAATCTTGCAGTTGATTCGTCCAACAGCCGGCAAAGTCGAGTTTTTGGGGCAAAACGTAGTCGGGTTATCGCGAACAGCCATGCAGCAACAGCGACGGCAAATGCAGATGGTGTTTCAAGACCCTCATGCGTGCTTGAATCCGATGATGACAGTAGGGGAAAGCATTGCAGACCCGCTACGGATTCACCAGTTAGCTGATCCCCAAGCCGCAAAAGCCCAGGTGTTGGAGATGTTAGAGCGGGTGGGCTTGAGTCCAGCGACAGCGTTTTACGATCGTTATCCTGCGCAGCTTTCGGGTGGGCAGCAACAGCGCGTGGCGATTGCTCGCGCCCTCATTACACGTCCGCAATTACTGATCTGCGACGAACCAGTCAGCATGCTGGATGCCAGTGTGCAGACGCAGGTTCTAGCGCTTATGCAAGACCTAAAAGATGAATTTAACCTAACCTACTTGTTCATTACGCATGATCTGTGGGTCGCACGCTTTTTCTGCGATCGCATTGCCGTGATGCAAGCCGGCAAAATCATTGAACTGGGTGCCACTCAAGATCTTTTTACGCACCCGCAGCATCCTTATACACAGGCGCTTCTGCAAGCAGCGCCCCTCCTTGCAAGGCTGTGATGCGTAAGGCAACATGGCTACGCTAGCGGTCTAAAGCGTTCTTTTTCAGATGTCTATTGTGCTGCCATACTCAAAAACGTCTGCTGTGAGAGGCAAATACTTGTGTGCCCCTATCAAGCGTGCCAATTTTGGGCTCATTTCTTGGCTGGAAGGCGCTCAAGTCCCTGACAGTGGCTAAATTGATTCCGTTAGAACCTAAGGATGTTAGGGTAATCTAGAGAGTAGAGATTCAAGCGAATTAATTGGATTTCTTAAGGTTTAGTCTGATTTAGAGTCAAGAGCAATTTTGCTTTGTTTTAAGTGCTGGAACGAGATGGTATGCAGGCATTTTCTGAGAAGCAACCCAGCAACGAAATGCCCCTACAGCTCTTGCTGTTTATTGACAAACGTCCGACCTCAAGAGAACGCATTCGGCAAGTGCGTGAGGCGCTTAAAAGCCTTAGAGCGGACTATCCCTTTGAGCTAGAAGTAATCGACGTGAGCGAACAGCCTTATCTAGCTGAACACTTTCGGCTTGTGGCGACCCCAGCGTTGATCAAGCTTCATCCTGCCCCGCAACAAACGTTAGCTGGCAGTGATCTAGTTGCCCAATTGCAGCATTGGTGGTCTTACTGGCAACGCTCTGTAGAAAACTATTTGGTGAATACTAACTCTCAGCAAGCCTTTAGGCAAGACCATCGAACACAAGCGAATGAAGACCCACGAGTCAGTATTGCGATCGAACGTGGCTTAGTAGCCAATGCGTCGGACGTTGGGATAGACGTTTCCAATCAATCAATCAGTGCCCTGAAGATGATCGCCCGCTCGGCAGAACTCATTCAGCTAACCGACGATGTCTTTCGTCTGAAGCAAGAAAAAGCTGAACTTGAGCATCAGCTTCGCTTTAAGGATGAAATTATTGCTATGCTGGCGCATGATTTGCGCAATCCACTCACGGCTGCGTCGATCGCCATGGAAACCCTGGAAATGGGGCACAGCATTACTGAAGGCTGGTCTTCACGACTGACCCCTACCCTTACTGCACAGCTTCTAAAGCACGCTCGGACACAGACTCGCGCGATCGATCACATGATTACCGACATTCTACAGGCGGCACGTGGTACTGGCGCTGAACTACGCATCGTGCCCCAGAAGATGAACCTGGGACAGCTTTGTGTTGAGGTCTTAGAGTCTCTTCGCGATCGTTTTCAGGCAAAGTCACAATGCGTTGAGCAAGATCTTCCGTCTGACTTGCCTCACGTATATGCCGACAGCGAGCGAGTCCGTCAGGTTTTGGTCAATTTGCTTGATAATGCCATCAAATATACGCCTGTCGGTGGCTCGGTTGCTGTTTCAATCCTCCATCGCACTACCCAAAAAGTACAGGTTAGCGTCTGCGATAACGGTCCGGGCATCCCTAAAGAAAATTGCGATCGCATCTTTGAAGAACACTTCCGGCTCGAACGCGATGAGGCAAAAGACGGCTACGGCATCGGTCTATCGCTCTGTCAGCGCATTATTCGATCACACTATGGTCAGATTTGGGTAGACTCAACGCCAAACACAGGCAGTTGTTTCCACTTCACGCTTCCCGTTTATCGTTCTTAGCAATCAAACCTTACTTCTTTAACCAACGTTAGAGGAGCTTGTCAAAGAGAAGAGCGACGATAAGTTGCCTGCACTTTGGGTCCAAAAACAATCACGTCTTCTGGCTTTAGTTCCCACGTCCGGTATTTTTGACCGTTAATCAGCAATCCGTTTGTGCTTGCTTTTCCATCCAGGTCGCCATCGGTAATCTGGTAGCCATAACTGCCATCGTCTTTGGAAACCTTCGTCAGGATCGCGTGATGACGAGAGGCGAACTGAGAGTGGAGGCAAATATCGCTTTGGGGATCGCGCCCAATTTGATACTGATCGCGATCCAGGCTGATGTCTCGCTTGCCCCGATCGTCTTCAACCACCAAAATCGGCTCGCCCTGATGCCCTAAAAACGGGTTGCTGACACGATCGGGCATCGGTGCAACGGTCGCGCTGCTATCCAGATCACCTTCCACAAACGTCCGTGAGTCGCTAAAGCCCGCACCATACCAGGCTGGGTGAGTAGTTGGTGGTCGGTAGTTTAGTCCCGATCGCTCAGAGGCAAGGTGACGAGCGTGCCAGGAAACGTCATCGTCTGGCTTAATAGCGAGGGCGCGATCATAGCTGGCGATCGCCTCGACGTAACGGTGCAACTCGATGAGTGCGTTACCACGGTTGCGCCATGCTAGAGAGTTGTCTGGATTAATGTGCAGCACGCGATCGTAGCTAGCGAGCGCTTGAGTCGGTTGGTCTAACCCATATAGCAGCGCATTGCCGCGGCTCTGCCATGTATGCTCGTGACGTGGGTTAATTTGTAAGACCCGATCGTAGTTCTCGATCGCTTCGGTATAGCGACCCAGACCGTACTGTAGGGCATTGCCGCGATCGTGCCAAATCTGGGCGGACGCCTCACCTTTGGGTCGCAGGTTGAGCGCTTGATCAAAGCTAGCGATCGCTTCTAAATAAGCACCGCACTTTTCGAGGGACAAACCACGTTCGTACCAAACTTCGTAAAAGTCGGGTCTAATATCAATGACACGATCATAGTGCGCTACGGCTCGCTCGTAGGCTTCAGTCGCAGCCGCTGCTAGCCCCTGTCTAAACCACAGAAGAGCATCACCACTGAGTTGAAGTTGACCGGTATCAAGCATGGCTCAATTTCCTGGAATCCAGTACCTATTCAAACAAACAGGGAGCCGAGTGCAATTTTAGCAAGCAAATAAAGGTGCCAGCAATCGATAGAATTTGATGGCTTTATATAAACCTAGCGTAAAACAACCTGGCTGCTCACACTTTCCTCAAAAAAAGTAGAACATCACGAGATTGAGGGATGGTGAAGTAGGGATAGTTATGTATCCCAGAAAGTCATGTAGGGAAGAGTACATTATACAGAGCGAGAGACTCCAGACACTTTGTAACTAATTTTTTCTGCTTCTCTTGATTTTGAATTGACCTTGAATGTCGTCGCTTTTCGCTGGAGAGCGGTTCCACCCTGACCCTAAAACAGCTTTCACGACCTTTTCCGGCTCTCTTCTCCATTAGACAACGGGACAGATTAGCCTCCCAGCGTGCAGACAGTTTGTTCAAGCATTGTTAAGTAAGGCGTAGCTTGAACTACGTCTCTTCGGTCATTCTCAACGGAACTGTAGAGCGAACACTCTTTCATGGGGTAGTATTGTATTTCTGTGGGTTTTTACACCTTAGAAATTTAGAAAGATTGCGGCGAAGGGAAGGTTATGGCAAAGCGCGTACAGTTAGTTCTCAGTAAAGATGTAAGTAAGCTGGGTAAAGCAGGAGATTTAGTTGAAGTCGCTCCTGGCTATGCTCGCAACTATCTCATTCCGCAAGGCATGGGGGCACGTACGACTCCTGGTCTCTTGAAGCAGGTCGAGCGGCGCAGAGAGTTAGAGCGGGTACGCTTGCTGGAAGAAAAGCAGGAAGCAGAAACGCGCAGAGCAGCCTTGCAAGCTGTGGCAAACTATATCATTGCCAAGCAAGTCGGTGAAAACGAGGCGATTTTTGGTACTGTAACCAATCAGGATGTCGCTGATGTAATTTTGCAGACGACTCAACAAGAGGTCGATCGTCGTGGGATTACGCTACCCGATATTCACAAGCTTGGTTCTTACAAGGCAGACATCAAGCTGCATCCTGACGTTACCGCAACGGTTGAAATTCAGGTTGTTGCTAGCTAGAGTGTCAGCTCAAGGCGGTTGTCCAGGGAGTTCGGCTTCGCTATAATTAGTACACAGGTACTAAATTCGTTGCTAGTGTCTGCTTGCGCTCGCACCCCACTATATTTAGCGTTTCAGTCCTGATTGAGCGCCAATTGACGCTAAATCTGGTGGAGCAAGTGCGGTCTTCCCTGTATAGTGAAGTGAGCCATACTGGATGTGTGGTTTCCTTTTCCAACATATCGTTGCCGTCTCTGTTTCTTATGGTTCAGGAACTCAATTTCCAAGCCTTTAGCGATCGCCTGCCGCCTCAGAACATTGATGCTGAAGAATCAATTCTGGGCGGCATTTTGCTAGACCCAGAGGGCGTTAATCGGGTTGCAGATTTGCTTCATCCCGATGCCTTCTACTTGAGTGCTCACCGAGAAATTTATCGTGCTGCTCTGGTGCTGCAAGGGCAAGGCAGACCTACAGATTTGATGAGCATTACATCCTGGCTGATCGATCGCGGTCTGCTCGAAAAGGTGGGTGGGCAAAGTAAGCTGGCGCAATTGATCGATCGCACGGTGAGTGCTGTCAACATTGACCAGTATGCTCAACTGGTGATGGACAAGTATATGCGCCGTAAGCTGATCAAGGCGGGCAACGAGATCGCACACTTGGGGCACGATACATCCAACGATCTGGAAGTAATACTCGATCAGTCTGAGCAAAAGCTGTTTGGTGTGACGCAAGATCGCCCTCAGCAAGGCTTAATGGCAGCGTCCGATATTTTGACGCACACTTTTTCAGATATTGAGAGCCGATCGCTAGGCATGGTGTTGCCTGGATTGTCCTGCGGTTTCTACGATCTAGATGCGATGACTCAAGGCTTTCAGCGCTCTGATCTCATCATCGTCGCGGGGCGACCGTCGATGGGCAAAACATCCTTTACGATGAACGTTGCCCGTAATATCGCCGCCTTTCACAAGTTACCTGTTGCCGTTTTTAGCCTGGAAATGTCAAAAGAACAGCTGGTTCAGCGATTGCTAGCCAGTGAGGTGCGGATTGAAAGTGGCCGACTACGGGCGGGGCGTGTGAGCCAGAATGAATGGGAACCGCTGGGTCATGCCATCAGTACCCTGTCGCAACTGCCAATGTTTATCGACGATACGCCGAATATCAGCATTACTGAAATACGATCGAAGGCACGTCGGCTTCAGGCTGAGCAGGGCGGTGCCCTTGGCTTAATCTTGCTGGACTATTTGCAATTAATGGATGGCGGTAGCGACAATCGGGTGCAAGAGCTGTCGCGCATTACACGTGCGCTTAAAGGACTGGCGCGAGAACTTAGCGTGCCCGTCATAGCGCTTTCTCAGTTGAGTCGTAGCGTCGAGTCACGCACCAATAAGCGACCAATGATGTCTGACTTACGTGAATCAGGTGCGATCGAGCAGGATGCTGACCTGATTATGATGCTTTACCGCGATGAGTACTATAACCCTGACACGCCCGATCGTGGCATTGCAGAAGTCATCATCTCGAAACATCGGAACGGTCCGACTGGAACCGTCAAACTTCTGTTTGAGTCACAGTTTACGCAGTTCCGCAACTTGGCAGCGCCAAATC
The DNA here is from genome assembly GCA_036703925.1 of Candidatus Sericytochromatia bacterium. Taxonomy (GTDB): domain Bacteria; phylum Cyanobacteriota; class Cyanobacteriia; order Leptolyngbyales; family Leptolyngbyaceae; genus Stenomitos. The sequence goes on along the minus strand of DATNQS010000136.1, from coordinate 5,787 downwards.
GTACTTAGAGGCTGCATCAAAGCGTGCCTAGACAAATGGAAGTGGTAGACATCACTATGCAGTCATGGCATCGATGGATGCTAAAGAAATGATGCCTCTAGCAACCCACTGATAGCACTGACAAAAGCTGCTGCACTCCACTAGCGTCTTAAGCGGCAATCACACTTTTAGTTACCATCTGGTTGCTTGAGTGGTGCGTTTAGCAACAATCGGGAAGTTTCGTGCTAACGGACCCCATTTAACGCTAGCAGTACCTTTAAGCGTATCGCCTTCAATGCGTCCCTTAAACTGAATAGCGCCTTGCTGTCCCTGGATTTTTTCAGCGCGGCTAAATGAGAGCTGATCGCCCGTCAGTGTAATGTTGGGAATGCTGTACTTCTTGCCATCCGCGATCGCATCACCCTTCACCTGCTGGAACTGCTGTGTAAAGCGCAGGGTATAGGGCTGGCTGCGACCAGGCGCTAATTCGACCCGTCCCTGCCAGTCGCCCGCAACGCGTTCAGGGACAACCCAGTAATAGATATTGCGTGGTAATGAAGAGCCAGCGCTTGCAGGCACAGTCACCGTCTTATCTGGTTTCCAGTCGCCCATTGTGAAAGCATGGGAGACGAGACGTGTGCCGGGTCGTAGCTCGTTTAGGAGTTTGGGGCGCAACTTCAAATTGATTTCAGGCAGTAGGTAGAGTGTCACCACACTGGCATCACGGAGGTTGGTTTGAAAGAGATCTTGCTGGAGGAATTTGACGCGATCGCTCACGCCTGCTTTCTGTGCATTCTCGTTACTTAAGCGCACCAGCCCTGGATTGATGTCCACCCCTACGCCACGACGGGCACCATAATCCTTGACAGCTGTAACCACTAGCCGACCGTCGCCAGAGCCGAGGTCATACACTACATCCTCACGGCTCACGCCTGCCAGCTTTAGCATTTCTGTGACAACCGTTTCTGGTGTTGGCACATAGGGTACATCTGGCTTGCTGGGAATAGGATTTGCTGTAGGAGTTGGGGTTGGCGCTGTCTGAGCGATCGTTGCAGTGCGCTCACTACCTCCAAGAAATGCAAGCGATAGGCTGACAACAGCCCCCATCACTCCTAAACCGATCTGTTTGCGTAACACCACAGGCTTTGCTCCCGACGAGTAGACCCAAGACAAATTTCTCGTAGCGTATCCTTTTAGCGTTGCTTAGACATCTACTTCTGCATAGAACTGATCGACTGTCGATTAGTTCCCAGATCCTTTCAACAAATTTAGTGCTGTGATCGCAAACCTCTGACCGCTTTTTGCTATGCTGGTTAAGTCTCAAAGCAAACCGAACCTCAAGTTTGCGTCAGTTGAGTCATTCCTAGTCGAGTGGCTTGCTAGATGACCTGATGTTGAAGGTGTTTTTCATCAGAAACATCAGAATTAGGGACGTTGTTCAGAAAAAACTGGTTTTTGGAAGCCAGCTTGTGCGGATGTGGCGGAATTGGTATACGCGCACGCTTGAGGTGCGTGTGGCATAGTCCTTGCGAGTTCGAGTCTCGCCATCCGCATTCTTTTTTTACGCTCGTTGTTTTTTACCTTGTGGTTGTAAGCCCAAGTTGGCTGAACTAGACATCTTAGACTTATAGCTGCATTTTGCCTTGCTGTATTTTGCTGGCGCTGCTTCCAGCAAACTCAGGTGATCAAGAGCGTTCCTGCGATTGGTTCAGGCTGCTTCAACAGCAGGTCTAACCTCTGGAGCTTTGTTATAAGTTGGTGACTCTTTTTCGATGCGCGATCGAGTCTGCGTAAGGCAACGTGCTTCTACCAAGCCCCGTAGTGGTCTGGCTTGCCCTCGATCGCGACTGCACAACATCCGTTGCCGCGCATCAAGCATCGCTATGACCACTTTTGAGCTAGACACCGTTGCGATCGCCTATCCATCGATCGTTATGTGTGGTGAGAGTTTACGCTTTTCCTGTCGCATCTCAAGCTAGACGGATTCATACTCACTTAAGTAGCTAGGTGTAATTGTTTATAAGATGCCTTTCGACTTCGCGTTCGACTAAGCTCACGCCGAAGTCTCAATGCCCTTAGCCCTGTGTGTCGGCGGGTTGAAACCCGGTCTCTAAGTGGTGCTTAATTTAGCCCTCCTACTTAGTGAAAATGGACTTAATCGCTCATTCTTATCATATGGATACCAGGTTTCAGGCTATTCAAAAACCTGAGTCAGCCAAATAGCGCAAGAACCGACAACTCTAAAGATTGTAAGATCAGTTCTAACACTAACTGTCGGCTGTAACACTAACGGCTGCACTTTTACCTCTAGCTTCGCTGCCTTATCCCATCTACCAATGTCACACGCTCCATTTTAGGTCTGCTGCCTGCGATCTGCTCTGTCCATCCGGGAGCAAGCCAGCAGGTCGTTAGCACTCTGCGATAACGTCACCTTATAAAAAACCTGTAGAGCCAGAAGCATGAAGCAGGGTAATCACGCCCTTCAGCATAATGCACGCTTCTTTAAAAAAAGAAACTGGCTAGGATTAATGTCTGCTCTTATTTCCAACCGTTGGCTATTGTTGCTTGCTGATCCGATTCATGACTCAACCACTACCAGAACCTACGTTGCTCTCGGTTCCCTTGCCCACTTATGAAGCGGAACGATTAAAGGCGTTGCGACGGTACAACATTCTTGATACACCGCCGGAAGCAGCATTCGATCGCATTACTGCCTTAGCTGCACGCTTATTTGACATGCCGATCGTGCTAGTTTCCTTAATTGATGAGTCGCGGGGTTGGTTCAAGTCGGCTTACGGTTTTGATATCCAAGAAGTACAGCGAAATGCCACCATTTGTAGTCTGACACTGCTATCTAACGACGTTTTAGTCATCCCCGATACCCGCCAGGACGCTCGCCTGCTTTGCAACCCCTTTGTGCAGAATGAACCTGGTCTACGGTTTTATGCGGGTGCGCCCTTACTGACTCAGGATGGCTTTAACCTCGGCACCCTTTGTTTGCTCGATACCCAACCACGCGCGGCGTTAACCGACGAGCAGCAGGCTGTGTTGTCTGATCTTGCTGCGATGGTGATGGATGAACTAGAGCTACGATTGGCAGCTCGCAAAGTCGCTCACATTGATACAGCACTGTTAGAAGTCACGCAGGGGGTTTCTGTCGCTACGGGTGAAGCTTTCTTCTCGGCTCTGGTACAACATTTTACCAAAACCTTGGGGGTAGATTACACCTACATTGGTCTGGTAGAGGGGGAAAACCGGGATGCTATTAAGACGATCGCTGCCTGCGCCAACGGTCAAATTATCGCTAACTTTGAGTACTTGTTGCGCGACACACCTTGCCAACAGGTTATCCAAAAACAAAAATTGTGTTGTTATCCTGATGGCGTTCAGGCGCAGTTTCCTCAAGCACCATTGCTAGCACCCTTTAGTGTAGAGAGCTACGCGGCAATGCCATTTTTTGACTCGGCAGGTATACCACTCGGACTGCTGGGCATCATGGATAGCAAACCTTTAGTCAACCTTCAGCTTGTAGAGTCTCTACTGACTATCTTTGCCCTGCGGATTGCCACTGAATTGGAGCGCCAACAAGCGGAGGTTGCCCGACAACAAGTGCAGCAGGAGTTGAAGCACCAGGTAGAACAGCGAACGGCTGCATTGTCCAAAGCAAACCAACGCCTTCAACTAGAAATTGCCGAACGCCAGCAAGCGGAAGTTGCCCTGCAAAAAGAACAAGAAATGCTGAAGGTGTTGCTAGATAACGTGCAGGCAGGTATTGTCGCCTGTAATGCCGATGGACTTTTAACGCTCTTTAATCAGTCAGCACGAGGATTTCATGGGCTGCCAGAGCAACCGCTCCCTCCTGACCAGTGGGCAGAATATTATGACCTGTACCTGCCGGATGGCAAAACGCGGATGCCTAAAGACGAGATTCCGCTGTTTCGTGCCTTGCAGGGAGAAACTGTTTCCAACGTTGAGATGGTGATTGCCCCCAAGTCAGGAATGACGCGAGCCTTGCTCACCAGTGGGCAAAGCATTGCTGATGCACAAGGCAACAAACAGGGCGCAGTGGTGGTTATGCACGACATCACTGATCGCAAACAGGCAGAAGCCGTTCGCTTGAGCCTTGCAGAGGAACGTGCCCAACTAATTCGAGATCAGGTTCAGGAACAAACGGCTCGTCTGGAAGCTGAAACTGAGCAGCGACGATCGGCCTTTCTAGTTGATGTCAGCACAGCACTGGCATCATCCTTGGATTACGAACAAACGCTTCAAAGCGTTGCCAGGTTAGTCGTACCCTATTTTGCAGACTGGTGTTCTGTGGATCTATTGAATGGTGATGGCACCATTAGTCGTGTTGCCGTTGCTCATGCTGATCCCGACAAGGTGCAGTTAGGTTGGGAACTAGCACAACGTTTCCCCAGGCACTTAGATGATGGATATGGCATCTCTCAGGTTATGAAAACCGGGCAAAGTGAACTTGCGATCGACATTACCGATGAACAACTCACAGCGACTGTACTGAATCCTGAGTATCTAGAAATCTTGCAAAGCGTAGGCTTAAGGTCGTGTATTATTACCCCACTGCAAGCACGTGGACGAGTCTTAGGCAGCATTTCCTTTGTGTTTACTGAATCAAACCGCCGCTATAGCCTGACCGACCTTGCTCTAGCTCAAGATTTGGCGCGTCAAGCCGCGATCGCCATTGACAATGCTTACCTTTATCACACTGCTCACCAGGCAAAGCAAGCCGCTGAAACCGCTGCCGATCGTACGACTCGCTTACAAATGGTGACCGCCGCCCTCTCAGAATCTCTGACACCCATTCAAGTAGCGGCAGTGATTGTAGAGCAAAGCACTGCGGCTCTAGAGGCAGATGCTGCGCTCATGGCGCTTTTAATCCAGGATGGAACCGTTTTAGAAATTGTGCAAGCGGTCGGGTATGCCGTAAATCCAGTAGAAAGCCATCGGCAATTTCCCCTCACTGCACCCTTTCCTTTAGCGGAAGCGGTACGAAATAGGCAGCCCATTTGGTCAGAACCATTGGCGGAACGGCTTGCTCGCTATCCTCATCTAGTAGAAATCTACAAGAGTCTTCCCTTCCAGGCATGGATTTCGCTGCCCTTAATGGTTGACGGCAAAGCCGTAGGAGGGCTATCGCTTTCCTTCAAACAGTTCAAACAACTAAGCCAGGACGATCGCGAGTTTATGCTTACTCTGAGCCGTCAGTGTGCTCAGGCAATTTTTCGCGCTCAATTGTATGAGGCAGAGCGCAGTGCTAGAGCAGAGGCAGAACAGGCAAGCCGGGTGAAGGATGAATTTTTGGCAGTACTCTCTCACGAATTACGCACTCCGCTCAATCCCATTCTGGGCTGGTCAACGCTCTTGCAAAAACAGCAGCACGATCCTGCCATTCTGGCTCGTGGCTTGCAAACAATTGAACGCAACGCCAAATTGCAAACGCAGCTCATTGAAGATTTGCTAGATGTTTCCCGCATTTTACGCGGTAAACTCATCCTCAATGTGGCTCCAGTGGACTTGAAGTTTACGATTGAAGCTGCAATGGAAACTGTGCGCCTAGCGGCAGAAGCGAAGGCAATGCAGATCCAGACCCACTTTGACCCAGAGGTGGGCTACGTCGCAGGGGATGCCAGTCGTTTACAGCAAATAGTTTGGAACCTGCTAGCAAACGCGATTAAATTCACCCCAGATGGCGGACGAGTCGAAGTGCGGTTAGAGCAAGTTGAGCATGGGAGCGTGGAGAATTGGGCGCACGGAAGCGTCGATGAGCCATCCACTCCTCACTCCTAT
>DATNQS010000135.1:0-4934 GCA_036703925.1 Candidatus Sericytochromatia bacterium | reverse complement strand
AACTGTTGTCCCCAACCTGAAGGCAGATTCTCACGCGTTACTCACCCGTCCGCCACTAAACTCCGAAGAGTTCCGTTCGACTTGCATGTGTTAAGCAGACCGCCAGCGTTCATCCTGAGCCAGGATCAAACTCTCCATGTTAAGAGTCTGTTTGCGGCTCCCAAACAGCACGCGACTGTTTGGTTTCCTGTTATCTGATGTCTTAAGCTCTGCTCAAGACCAGTTTTACTAACGAGGTTTGGTGTTTAACTTGGCTTTCAAACTATTTGGTTTTCTAGGTCCGTGGTGTCTTGGGGTAACCGCAACACTTACTCAGTATAACCAGACAATGTGCACTTTGTGGTGCAGGCAACCGTACAAATTAGCGGTGTTTGTACTACTGCTACAGACGGTGGGCTGTCAGGTGACGTAGTGCGTTTATCCTTGACACTCCCTCACTCTAGTGACTGGAGAGCCGATGTGGGAGCCTGAAACCGTACTAGCCGGTAGCAGCTTTACGACCGACCGCAGGACAGTTATTTCATCCGTCTGAGCGTCTTGGCAGCTGGACCAGCCTGCGTCAAAAGAAGGTTCTTGTCAGGTTTTGGTGAAGCATTTATTGTGCGATCGTATACATACGGTTTATCAGAAGTTTTTTGCCATTACAAAGCTTACTAACGCTACCTCTACTCTTATGGCCTTACCAAAGACTTACGGCTGCTGCCCCGATGAACAGACTGAGCCGTATTACGACCCGCCTCACCCACTGCTAGTGATTTTTTGGAATCAACAACCATCTGATACGATTGGTGCGCAAACGGATTGTATACGCCGAGCATAGACGTGAGCTGATGGGGATGGAAGCGAGTGAAGTCAAATCAGGGTGATCCTGTTACTGCCGGATGCACCCTAGCCAATGTTCTGGCTTATGCGCAGGAACATTGGAGTAAGATTCGCCAATCTCTCTTAGGTGGCAGTTAACCGCGCCCAGTACGACGGGTGGTGCTACCTAAGCCGAGAGGCAAGGGAGAGCAAAGCCGGCAAAGCCGAGGTCTTGTGTTGTAGACCGAATGATCTAACAAGCGCTCTTACAGTCATATTGTCCCGAGATCTCGAAGTTGTTTTTCAGCATCTTGATGTTGCTTCGAGTTTTTAGTCGATTAAAGAAATAAAATCACTCGTCATTTTCCTGAGTTTTTGGGCTTAAGGGAGGACTTGCAAAAATTGCCTTAGCACTCCCTATGGCATTAGCAACCGTCATGTCAAAAGCTTGCTGATTTCCGCCTCCTAGTGCAGCTTGTAATTCAGATTGAGGCAGTTGTTCTACTCGAAAGGATTCATCTGGTTGTGAGTCAGACTGTTTTTCAGCAGGGTATCAGGCATTTGTTTTACTCCAATGTTTATTGCAAGAAGAAGGGAACAATCAAAAATTTGGTACCGAAGCCGTAAACCAGGTCATGCCTTCACGGGCGATCGATTCTGGTACGGTATGCGGTCCATCAAATTCCCGGTAGAGCACTTCATAGTCCGCTCGTTGCAACTGGGGCACAATGCGGCGACTGCAGCGCTCAATTGGCAACACGGCATCTCGTTTACCATGTGAAATAAAGCACCGGGGTTTGCCTACTGGGTCGGCGGGTGCCATGAATCCAGGTGAAAAGGCAAGGATGTGGTTAAACAAATCCCCATTGGTGATGCCAACGGAAAGAGCATAGGATGCTCCATCTGAAAAGCCTGCGATCGCGACTTGGTTGGGGCTAATGGCATAACGACTGAATGTTTGCGCCAGTGCTTGATCGATAAAGGCAATATCAGGACCATAGCGGCTAAGAATGACATCCCAGGTTTTCTGGCGCGAGTCTACAGCCAATACAATTGTCGTGAATGCACCTGCCAAGAGTTGAATAATTCTTAGCCCACCCTCAGCATCCCCACCCGCACCATGCAGCATGAGAAGCAGTGGAGCAGGCTGATCGACTCGATAGGTTGCCGGGACATAAAGCAAGCCGTCACGTTTACCATCGAGCTTAAGGGGATGCAGCCCAGGCGAGCCGGCTTCTGTTGGTGCCATCGGACGAGAGTGCAGTCGTCCTGTTGCAGCTGAACTCGCTTGCTTCAATTTTTCCATAATGGGTAAGGTCTGTTTCGCACAACTGATGATAGGGGAGACTGCGAGCGGCAAGACAAAACTAATGCCAAAGCGAAGGACACGACGCCTTGTCCAGAAATCCTCCTGAAACCGCATATTAAGTAGCTTGAGTGATTGCCTTAAATAGTTGAAAACCTTTAGCAGCCCTAAATATTTGTGAAATAAAAACTTACGAGGCAATTACTACAGGTTTCTCTCACAATCTAAGTAAGATGGCTCTATGTTCAAGCTAAAGCATTCAGTTGATGACTGTATAGTTCTTGAGAAGGATTCAAATGTATAGAATGATTAATTCATTAGGAAATAAAGTTGTTAAAAACACACAGCAACAGATGTTTACAAAAAAGTGACCACAAACGAAAGGCTCTCTAAGAGAAGATGATTTGGTGATAAATGGCATTCGGAAAAAGGTTATAGGTGCAAAGCTCTCATCCAGAGGTTTCTTTCCTACAGCTCATCAAAAATGGAACAGGATCACGACATATACTGTTTGCTAGGAATATCTGTACCAGGATTATCGGTTTTCATCCTATGCTCTTAAGTTAAAGTTGTTAAATTAGATACTTGACCATAAAAGAATTTCAGTGTTTAGATTTGAGCAAATAAAAGTTTTAAGCTTAGAGCAATTTCTAAATGAATGAAGTACGGCGATCGAACAGGATTCAACGTCTATTGCCTCAAGTGAGAACCGCTATCACTTCATGAAGCAGCCCCGCATCTCCTCCACTAAGGGATAAGGCTAAAACATATCTTTGAAAGACTCCTAGTTCCTTTTCTCGTTATTGTTAACTGCACCATTTCTAAAATATGCATAACACAGATGACCTCCAAAAGTTATTGGAGATTCTGCCTCACGAGCTTCAGCAACGTTTAGAACACCATTCGCAGCGAGACATCTTAGTGGAGGTCGTGCTTGATTTGGGACGGCGACCAGAAGCCCGGTTTCCTTACCAAGCAGAGTATCTCTCAGACCAGATGGTGACTCACGAGCAATTGCAAGCTTGCGTCGATCGCGTTGGTCCTTTTGGTGCAGATAACCGAGCTGGCATTGAGCAAACCTTGCATCGCATTAGCGCTATCCGTAACCGCAAAGGTGAAGTGATTGGCTTGACCTGCCGTGTGGGTCGAGCGATCTTCGGTACAATCTCGATGATTCGCGGGCTGGTAGAAACGGGACAGTCGATTCTCATGCTGGGTCGTCCTGGTGTCGGCAAGACTACGGCTCTGCGTGAAATTGCTCGGATATTGGCAGACGAGTTCCACAAACGGGTGGTGATTATCGATTCCTCTAATGAAATTGCTGGCGATGGCGATATTCCCCATCCAGCGATCGGTCGAGCGCGTCGTATGCAAGTGGCACGTCCTGAATTGCAGCATCAGGTGATGATCGAGGCAGTGGAAAACCATATGCCCGAAGTGATCGTGATCGATGAAATTGGCACTGAACTCGAAGCCTTAGCAGCACGGACGATCGCCGAACGAGGAGTACAACTTGTGGGCACGGCTCACGGCAATCAGTTAGAGAACCTGATTAAGAATCCGACTTTATCTGATTTGATTGGCGGCATTCAGTCGGTGACTTTAGGGGATGAAGAAGCGCGTCGCCGTGGCAGCCAAAAGAGTGTTCTGGAACGCAAAGCACCCCCTACATTTGATGTTGCGGTCGAGATGCTAGAGCGCCAGCGCTGGGTGGTGCATGAACAGGTGAGCCATACCGTTGATCATCTTCTGCGTGGGCAGCGTCCTCCCCTGCAAGTGAGGACGCTCAATGAGCAGGGGCAGGTCACGATTACAGGCGAAGCTCCTAGCCCGTCCTCGATCCAGCGAGACGCTGCTCCCCTTGCTGCTGCTGCCCTTAATAGGTCAAATAATGGGTCAAAGCGACGGCGATCTAAACGGGTGTTGCCACTTTCTAAAGCTGTTGCAGGCGATCTAGAGCTGTTCTCCTTGAGGGACGATCGCGGGTCGAAGCCTTGGTACACTGAGACGGTGGAAGTTGAGCAGCCTCAAGAGCAGGCTTCAACCGAGTCACGAGATCCGGCAGTTGCAAGGCTGCACCTCTACCCGTATGGGGTCGATCGTCAGCAATTAGGGCTGTTAATTGAGCAGCTGAACTTGCCAATAGTGCTGACCAAAGACCTGGAAACGGCGGAGGCTGTCTTAGCATTGCAATCCCATTTGAATCCGCACTCCAACCTGGTGCGTCTTGCTGGAGAGTATCAGATGCCTATCCATACGGTTAATGCCCATACAATCCCTCAGATCAAGCAGATTTTAGAGCAGATGCTGGCAGGGTATCTGAGTCCGCGTTAATCGAACCTGAACTAAGTCCCTTTGTCGCCAGTGGGACAGAACCTGATACTCTTGCTGCCCTGAAAGAAGCGGGCATTATCAACTTAACGGAGCAGCTTCAAAATTAGGCACGATAATTCCTGAGCAGTCTTGATCGCTCTGATGACGCAGCAGCATTCAGCCCAGCCACTTCTCGCCAAGCTTCAAAGCGTTGACCCAGTTGTTCTCGATAGCGTTGCGCACTCAGGTCATGTTGCTTCGGGTGAAAGTGCCCTCGGATTGGTCCAAAGGCAGAGAGACATCGTTGCGCTTGCCCTGGAGCTTTGAATCGTCGCCTTCGCCTTTCTCTGACTCGTGTGGGTTGATGCGGGTTCTCCGCGCGGTGGTTCAATCTCTTATCCAGGTGTTGTTGAGGCTCTACCCGCTACATCATTTGTTTCTTCGCCGCTTCGTAACGCTGCAATTGATCAGTCACGATGACCCGTGGCACAAAGCCTTGTTTCTTCAGCCGCTT
>DATNQS010000134.1:0-4116 GCA_036703925.1 Candidatus Sericytochromatia bacterium | reverse complement strand
GCTAAGGTCAAAGCCTTCCAGATTTAAGGCGGCAAGCTCCACATCACCGTCTGAATCAACGTCAGATGGATCACTGGCACCACTGGCAGAACGCAGCCAAGAGTCGATCGCCGAATCCACCGATGGCACGGACACATTGGTAGACGAGACAGTGCTGGCATCACCAAAGCTATCAGAGATTTCTGTGCCAGGGAACGGTAGCGCAAAGGGCTGCGATGCCGCATCAGCATCAGGTTGGCTAAACAGAGCCGGATTCACTGTTGGCGTAGGCGATTGCTTTGATGAGGGGATGCTTGGCGATCGTCCTAGTGCCTGATCCGCCGCAGGCTGTAGGTAAGACGACGTTTCACGCCCAAGCTGCTGTGCCAGATGGCTGATCAGCGCCGAAAACATCACTTCGCCCTGCTGTCCCATGCTGTGCATTTTATCCAGCCCCTGAGACAGCGACTCCTGATATGCCTGCACATTGCGCTGGAGCGATTCAAACACAATGCTCAACGTCGAGTCGAGCCGGATCAGCAGCTCATCGGATGAGGCTTGCGACACCTGTATATTGCCTAACCCTTGCGATGGAGCATCAGAAGTGGAGATGACCGAGGGTGCTGCCCCTGCTAAAGCCAGATCATTGGCGTAAGGCAGAGCCGGCTGGTTACTACTTAGTGTCTGCGCGACCTGCTGTGGCAACGTTTCTTGCAGCCGACTCATCAACGCCTGCAAAAACTCTGCAATTAACTGCTGCTGCCCAGGCACCTGCCCCGCATAACCTTGACGCTGTGCTTCAAGCTGACGGATTTCCTGTGTCAACGCGTCTCGCTGCTGGCGCAAAACCTCCAAATCTGCCTGGAGTGGCTGCATCAGGTTAGAGCGCAAAGCACCCATTTCCTGAACGATCGCCTGTAACATCTGCTGGGCGTTCGCTTCAGTTTGTCCATACGCCTGCTGTGCCAACTGAGACTCTGCCTGTACCGGGGGATAGGACGGTGGCGCTTGGTAGTAAATGTCATGCGCCAGCAAATCTGGTCTGGCTTCTGCCTGTCCAAAGCCTTCACCCGCAATCTGTCGCCGCTGAAACGCTACAAGATAGTTACGCACACGCTCAAGTACCTGGCGCTGTTGCGTCATTTCTCCAGAAACAACCCACGGAAGACGAGGCGTTGTCTTTTGGAGGACACCGTCAATATCGGTAATCAGCGCTTGAATTTGATCCTTCTGAGAAGTCACAATGTAACCCCTGACGAGTACTAAGCAGAAGCAGCCTAGAAAATGACTACCACATCTAATATAGTGAAGCTTCCCAAAACAGCTTCACTGCGCTTTGACAAAGCTTACAAGAATGCGGTTTGAGCGGTCGTATTAATCGCCCTGAAAAGCAGGCTGAGGAGCAGTTAGCGCACCACCTTGTCCAAGTTGGGGTACTAGAGACAGCCTTAACGTTTAGTAACTTGAGAATAAATGGCTTCAGAAGATATAGCAGTAAAAGGATTAACTGCTTTCTTCCTGATGATTCTCAGTTTCAGCAAGGAGGCTGTGTTGCCCTCATATAGAAGCAGTTTGTGTTAACACGTTAACCCCTTTCCAGGAAACAGCGATCGCTAACGAACACTACATCTGGACAAAATAAAGTGTACGTCAGGAAATTGTAAAGAGTGACAAATTCCCTCAAAATCCCAGCCCCAGACCTGACACTAAGGCAGTGGATAGTAAGTACACAGCGGCAGACTGGCAACCTGATGCTTCCAATAACTAAGAGGCAATGCAGCTATAATCACTAGGCAATCATAACTAAGTCAGAAGTGCTTTAGGGTATTATGACTATGGTTTCTGTGCATCTAGTCTCAGTATATCTGCCCTTCGAGGGGGTGTTCTGGTTACTTTTCTGCTCTCTAGCGACATGAAATAAGGCACGAATCTAACGGTTGCGAGCTTAGCTGTTAGGGGTTTGATCAAGACACTTAGTTATTTCAGAGCTTGATAGTTGGTAAAAAGACAGCAGCACTCTTAAGGCACGGAAGTTTAGTGTTTACAGCAAGCAACCAATTTTGTAGCTAGCTATTTCGTTTCCAAAATTGTCAACCAGTTTTTCACCCTTGCACTATCATTTACCCTGAATCGAGCATTATGACGTGGCAGCCACATGGAAGATCGGTATAGTCCTAGAGATACGCAGGCCAATATATCGATTCGTTCCGCTCCTTTCTTTGAAGGGCTACCGGAAACTGCTGTTGACAAAGCCACTGCACACGTCGTCATGCGGAGCCATCCAGCTAATCAGGTCATTCTGCTGGAGAATGATTGGGGTAGCTCGGTGTACTTTATCTTGAATGGTTGGGTGAAGATTCGCACTTACAACCTTGATGGCAAAGAAATAACGCTTAATATCTTGGGCAAAGGCGAGTTATTTGGTGAAATGGCACCCCTGGATGAAGTGCCACGATCGACCGATGTGATTACCCTTGCCCCTACTGTTATTGGCAATATGCCCGCGCAAGATTTTGTCAACCTGCTGCACACAGAGCCGCAATCTGGCATTCGGCTAGCACAGCTCATGGCACGTCGCCTGCGTCAGGTCAATCGTCGGTTGCGGTTGCGTGAGTCTGATAGCACCTCACGAGTGGCAGACATTCTTTTGTTTCTGGCAGATGGTCAGGGTAAGAAAGTTTCAACTGGTACTGAAATTCCCAATCTGCCCCACCGTGAGTTGAGTAGCCTCAGCGGCCTAGCACGGGAGACAGTGACACGGGTGTTAAGCAAGCTAGAGAAGAAGGGGCTGATCCTGCGCGATCGCGACATCCTCACCATTCCCGATCCGCACGCTCTAGAACGATTGATGATCTAGTGCTGTCTGGACACCCATCTAAGGCATCCATCGGCATTGCTAGAGCAAAAAGCGATCAAGGGCTGCCTTTAGTTCTTCAATTTCAGTTTCGATGTTGCCTTCTTTGGCAGCCCGACCGATACACTCCGTTAAGTGCTCATCCAAAATGATGCGAGCAACGCGGTCGATCGCTCCACGTACAGCCGCCACCTGCACTAGCACATCAGGACAAGGACGGCTTTCCTGCACCATCATTTTGATGCCTCGAATGTGTCCTTCAATGCGAGACAGGCGATTGACAACACGCTTGAGCGACTCATCACTATGCACATGAGGGTGAGTAGAAGCGTCATGCTCATGGCTGTGGAGGTGGGGTTCTTCCAAGCGATTGCTTTCTCGGTTCTGGGGACGTTCAGAAGTTGCCATTGAGGTTGGCTTATCCACTATATGTACTCCTGATTCTAGCCCAGGTTAAAGCTTGGTCCGTATAACGGCTACAGTTTAGAGTTTAGCCTGTCAAAATAGGTGAAGAAACAAAACAGCTACGTTTGATACCTGTAGGTCGGTGCTATGAGATTCTCAACTTCCCGCTTGTTACGCCCATTTTTTGTGGATGTTCTGGTGATTATACTCATGGTTGGTTTGGCGCTGCCCACGTTGCCCATCCTGCCCGCTCAGGCAAGTACCTTGTCGCCATCTGTCGCCGCGATTAAACCAGAACAGATACCAGAAGCCGCTGGCAAGGGCAGCTTTGTAGCAAAGGCAGTGAACCTGGTAGGACCAGCCGTCGTCCGTATTGATACAGAGCGAACGGTGACTCGCCGCAACCCCGATCCCATGCTAGAAGACCCTTTCTTTCGTCGCTTTTTTGGTGAAGATGGCTTTCCCCAAGCGCCTCGCGAAGAACATCTGAGGGGACAAGGATCGGGCTTCATTATTGACCGTGGCGGGGTTATTTTGACCAATTCCCATGTGGTGAATGGCGCTGACAAAGTAACAGTCACACTGAAAGATGGACGAATCTTTGAAGGCAAGGTACGCGGTGCCGATGCCGTCACAGATCTGGCAGTTGTAAAAATCGACGGTGGCAATCTACCTGTTGCCTCGCTTGGCGATTCTGACCAGATTCAAGTGGGTGACTGGGCGATCGCCGTTGGCAACCCCTTAGGTTTAGACAACACCGTTACGCTAGGCATTATCAGCACGCTCAAGCGCTCAAGCGCTCAAGTCGGTATTCCTGACAAGCGTTTGGACTTCATTCAAACAGACGCTGCGATTAATCCTGGGAACTCCGGTGGTCC
>DATNQS010000133.1:0-11136 GCA_036703925.1 Candidatus Sericytochromatia bacterium | reverse complement strand
TCGTCGTTTTGGCAAAAGCAAATATGGGTTAGACCGCACCTTCCGCGTCATTATGGATTTGCTCACTGTTTGGTTTATGCGTAAGTTTTTAACGAAACCGATGCACGTTTTTGGTCTTTTTGGTGTGGGTTCGATCGCCCTCGGCACAGCGATCGGGCTTTATCTGACCGTACTTAAAATCGCTTATGGCGTTAGCATCGGCAATCGCCCGCTGCTCATTTTAGCGGTTGTTTTAGTCCTGGCTGGTGTGCAACTTTTCAGCGTAGGCTTGCTGGCAGAACTGTTGATGCGTACCTATCACGAATCGCAAGGAAGACCAATTTATCGCATCCGTGAAACAATCGAACCAGGCAACAACGTTGACACTTAAGGACTAAGCACAAAAGCAGTTCAAGCCTTTGTAGCAGTGTAGCCTTCCTTAGAAGCTCTTTCCCTTACCCAAGAAGTATTTGCCGTCACTTGTGCGGTACTTCTTTCCCATCAACCTAGCCAGCCGAAGGTATAGGGTAGATCGCGCCATGTAGGTGAAATGTTGGTGTTATTTAAGCCACGAGCCTAAACATAGTGTCTGTTCGCTTTATGTAGCAGCCCTTATTGCTTTACAAACCGCTGCTTTCAAACTCACTAACTTCGTCTATGCCTTACGGTTTTGAGGGTTGTATCCTTCGGCAGATTGGTTAAGGAAAGGCGACTTGATATTGTTGTTTTGTCAAGAAAAAACTTTAGGTAAATAACCATGAACATTATTGCTTGGATCGTTTTGGGTCTGATTGCTGGTGCAATCGCAAAGGCAATTTATCCCGGTTCTCAAGGTGGCGGCATTCTCGGCACGATGATCTTGGGTATTGTTGGCGCTTTTGTTGGTGGTTCGCTTTTTAGCTTGCTGAATACCGGCTCACTTAATTTAGCTGCTGCAAGTCTGAGTATTCCTGGTATCTTCGTCGCTGTTATCGGCGCTATCATTGCTATCTTTCTATGGGGTTTGGTTACCCGCCGCGCGGCTTAAGCTAGCCATTGCCAAAACCGCACAGGTGGTATACATTAACGGCTGTTTAGTTAACGGTGATCGATAAACCAAACGTTATTGGCTAGTGGCTTAAGTAGACTTAAATTTTGAAGCCACTAGCCCGAATTCTTCCCTAAAATTTGATTTTGCATCTACAGGTTTAGTCAGGCGTTTTACACGCTTTGAATGAGCCTGTATTTAATTTGGTTATCATTTCTTTAATGACGAACGACTAATATTTCTCTTAGCTAGTTTTATAGGGGCATGGCCTTTCGAGCTGCAACAAGAGGCAAAAGGGCACAAATTAGAGATTTAAAGCCTGATTGTGCTCTATGTTGCCGTTGCGCTTTAAGAAAATGTTCTAAGAAGCGAGAGTTAATAGCTTGTAAACCTAACAATCTATGGAACACGGCATTGCCATATCCGTACAGAAGATATATGACCTTAGTTAACCTGTGTAGTGCTTGCCAGGACTCCAGCCCTAGCAGCCAATGCATAAGGTCATTCTCAGAGTGTAAATAATGTTTAGCTACAAAATGCTTTACTCTTCAGGCAAAACCCACTGAGGTGGCTCCATCTGCTTTTTACGAATGGCATTGTCTGCCATCTCTAGCATCTGGTCTAACGAAGTTTCGCTAATGAACTTAGCTGCTTTGGCTTTGTATTCAAGGTTGGGGCATTTGTCACCTAAAACACAACCATTAATACAGGCTTCAGCACAATTAATTGCCATTTTTCGCTCCAACTTAAAAATAAAATGTTTCTGGCTCTGACTACGTAAGGGTTCGCAAGCCTAACGCCAGCGCTCTTGTACGTTGATGTCAGTAACTTTTCCATTTTCTATTTTACCTTGATGCCTTTCAACAGCACTTGTCTACAGATAGAGTGTTGATCAGTTTGTCAACGGCTTGCTCGCTCGTTCCAAAGCCTCTAAGGTTGCCCAGGCAGATTGGACAGGGAGAAAATTTTATTTGATAACACAAATCTTGCTCAAAACTTTCCTGATGAAGCCTGCTGATCGCGACTAAGAAAGCATAGGTTTCTTGCATCGACAATGACTGATCTTTCCCTGTTGGCTGCGGTGATGGCAAAAGCTTCGTCAGAACAGGCTTCTAAGACTCCACCACCGCTAAATGCATCTTTGACTGCCTTTGATTGGCAGACAATCCGCTTACGTGAGGCAGATGCCGCCAAGCAAGCATCTCAAAACAAGGCGCTTTTGAAACCGAGCGTACGCCCTGAT
Organism: Candidatus Sericytochromatia bacterium; assembly: GCA_036703925.1. Classification (GTDB taxonomy): domain Bacteria; phylum Cyanobacteriota; class Cyanobacteriia; order Leptolyngbyales; family Leptolyngbyaceae; genus Stenomitos. Next base: position 8,887 of record DATNQS010000133.1, on the reverse strand, counting down.
CCTAACCAAAACGTTACAGAGTTTGCTCAACCAACTTCTGTGCTGCCGCGATCGGGGGGACAACTGTACTGGCAGCGTTTTGCTGCTATTCGCTCGGGTCGTCTTTATACGCGCCTACCGATCGATAGTTTTCGAGAGATCTGGCAGCAGACCACTAGCAACCCGACCGATCGACAATGGCGGCAACTGCTAGCAATGGAAGCCAGAGCTGCTACTAGGGGGCAGGGGGATCGTCGCCTCTCCATTATGGTGGGCGATTCACTAAGCCTCTGGTTTCCAAGCGATCGCTTGCCTGCCAACCAACTCTGGCTCAACCAGGCAATTTCTGGCGAAAATACCAGCGCTATCCTACGGCGACTATCAACCTTTGCTGGTGCCCGTCCCCAAGCAATTTATGTCATGGCGGGTGTTAACGATCTTAAGCAAGGCGCAACCGATAACGAAATTCTATGGAATTTGCGTCAGATTGTCCGTCGCTTGAAACGAGCACATCCGCACGCTCAGATTGTAGTGCAGTCAATTTTACCAACTCGTACGGCTGCTGTTCCTGGCAATCGCGTTGGTCAGCTCAATCAACGTCTAGCGGCGATCGCACGACAGGACGGTGCTGCTTTCCTTAATTTATATACCGCCTTTGCCGATGTAGACGGCAGCTTACGCGATGCCCTGACTACTGATGGGCTACACCTGAATGCGACTGGCTATCAAACCTGGCAGGCAGCACTTACCCAAGCCGATACACGCCTGGCGCGGAGAGGATGAGCGGTTGAGCTTTTGAGCGTAGCGTTAGTGGCTGTCTCACGATCGCGCTAATATTTCACAATTAATCGTTTTCTGTTTAACTCATACACTGCTGTGAAGTATAAATCCGCGATCGCGTTGGTTGGAACGTTTTGCCTCTTAACGATCGTCCAACCTGCATTGGGGGACACGGCTCAACTAGCGCTGGATCAGCAGGCTGTTGCTGTTGCCTCTCGCCTTGAGGGAGTGATGGATACATCAGCTCAAGCCCTCGCTAACGTCAAAGCTCCTAATGTCAGAATGACCACTTGCCGTGTCAGCTTGACAACGATTGAGGCAGAGCGGGAACACAACTCAATTTTTCTTTATCAAGAGCAGGCGTTAACAAAAAACCTGGCAAGCCCTTATCGGCAGCGCTTTTTGCAGATTAGCCCCAGTGTCTACAGTCAGAGTGTGCGATCGCTCTCCTTCAAGCCTGCTACACCAACTGCCTGGATCAATTTCTGTGCTAAACCCGAGGGCGATCGTACCATTCAGCTCCGCGACCTTGGTACTGTCATTTGTAGTGTCTTTCTCAAGCCTTCTGGGGATGTTTACGTCGGCAATACTCCAGCAGATGGCTGCCCTGCCAATATTCGCGGCGCAGTAAGAATTAAAAATCATATTGTACTGCGGACGATCGGCATGGATACCTGGGATCGTGGCTTTGATGCTGCTGGTAGGCAGGTTTGGGGCGCAATGGCAGAGTCTTATCAGTTTCGGCGCAAAGAGTGAGCCGTAACGAGAAGCGAAGGGATTGCGGAAACAGGTAAGGAAAACGTCCTAAGTTTTGCTTACAGCGTTTGCTCTTCACTACCGTTTACCGTTTACCGCTCGCTTGTTAGTGCCGACTTGTTAACGTTCCTTGTTATCAACCCAAGTATCTAGGGTACTTTACGCTAGGGAGAGTAATGACGTTAAGTACCCAAACGTGAACAATTACCTGATTCTCTGGCTAGCGCTATTTTCTATAGCAAGGGGAACGACGGGGATTGGTCTTAATCATGTACGGCTACTTAGTAGGGTTTAGCGTAGGCACCTTGTGCTTAACAGTGGAGTGTTCGTATGGCTCAAGGAATAGGAACTAAACTCAGATTGATGGTTGTTGATGATGAACCCGACAACCTGGATTTGCTGTATCGGACGTTTCGACGTGATTTTGAGGTTCTGCAAGCAGAAAGTGCGATCGCAGCGCTGCAAATGCTTGAAGAACAAGGAGAAATGGCGATTATCATTTCAGACCAGCGGATGCCTGAAATGCTCGGCACAGAATTTCTGAGCAAGACGGTCGATCGCTACCCTGATACGATTCGGATCGTGCTAACTGGCTACACCGATGTTGAGGATTTGGTCGAAGCCATTAATACAGGAAAGGTGTTTAAGTACATCACAAAGCCCTGGAATCCTGACCAACTGAAGGGAGTTATACAGCAAGCCGCCGAAACGTACAAAGTTTTGAAACAGCGCACAAACGAGCTGCGACGGGCACTCCGTCGAGAGTCGTTATTCAACACAATGACCACAGCTATTCGTGAATCGCTGGATTATCACAGTATGCTGCAAACTACTGCCGACACGTTAGGGCGAACGTTTGCTGCCAGTCGTTGTACGCTGCATCCTGTAACAGACGATCGCCTCTTACCAGAAGCATTCACTTATCAGGAAGGCAGTCAAGCCCTTCAAGAAACGTCAGACCAGGAAACGCAAGACCAGGAGTTGCAGTCACCTCTGCCTCACCCTGCTGACGATTTTTTAATGCAGGCTGTTTTGCAACGTCAGATTCAAATAGCGCCCCTGCCGTCTGGGGAAGGGTTTCAACTTGTGGTGCCTCTCACCTACCAGCAAGAAGCTCTGGCAGTGCTGTCGCTGTATCGTCGAGCGATCGACCAACCCTGGTCGCCTGAAGACATCGAACTCATTCAAGGCGTAGCAGAACAGGCAGCGCTCGCGCTTTCGCAAGCAAAGCTTTACCAGCGCACCCAAGAGCAAGCCGAACAAATGCGGGCAGAACTCGCCGTTGCCCGTCAAATTCAAGGCAATCTCTTACGCCAGAGCCTGCCTGATCTCGATGGCATGAAAGTCCAAGCGTGCTGCTTCCCTGCCCGTGAAGTTGGCGGCGACTTTTTTGAGGTATATGCTCATCCGCAGGGCGATATCTGGCTGGCAGTGGGCGATGTCTCTGGCAAGGGCGTACCGGCAGCACTATTTATGGCAAGTGCAATCTCGGTGCTGCGGCGCGAGCTATCGCAAGAATCACCACCAGAGCCGCATCTCGTCATGCAAAACTTAAATCGCAGTTTGTCTGAAGATCTGGTCAGTACCAATTGTTTTATTACGATGGTTCTGGCTCGCTACAGCCCTTCGACGTGCCAGCTTGTTTACGCAAACGCAGGACATATTTACCCCTTAGTATGGTCTAGCCGCAATGTTGCTGCACAGCTTGCCGCTGGGGAAGCATCCGCTGTCGAACCGCTTTACCTTAAAGTGAGAGGCGTGCCATTGGGCATTTTACCCAACTGGAAGGCAGCATCCGGTAACGTAGCGCTCAATCCTGGTGAGGTGATGCTGCTGACCAGCGATGGCATTACGGAAGCAACTGTGGCAACCGCAGGTGGTAATGTCGGCACACCTCAGACGGTCACTGCTATGCTGCAACAGTCTGGATTATGGCAAATGCTGATGCAAGAACACGCCCCCCTCGATTTGAGCCACCTGCTTTCGCGGATTCGATCGCACAATACAATTCAAGAAGACGACCAAACCATACTTTCTCTGGAGGTTCTGTAGTTAATGAGAACTGAGCTTCACGTACCCAGCGACCTAAAGTTTTTGTCAATTGTCGAAAATTGGCTCTTGGGCAGCTTGGAGGTCGAACTTGGCGATCATGTTGACTGGACCCGTCAATCCAATCGTCTACGTCTGGTGCTAGTAGAGGCATATTCCAACGTCGTCCGTCATGCCCACAAAGATCAGCCAGCGCTACCTGTACTCATTCGGCTGGAATTGCAAGAGCGTGATATTGCCCTCGAACTCTGGGATCACGGCACAGGCTATGATGTGGCGACCTATACAGAACCCACGCCAGAGTTAATGCAAGAAGGGGGCTACGGCTGGCTAATCCTTAATCGACTCATGGATCGCGTTGAATATCAGCTTCAGGTCGATGGGTTGAATTGCCTGAAGATGGAAGCAAGCCTACCGGAGTCTGTCTAGTCGTCAGAGAAAGGCAAAAAGTAAAAGGCAGGCGCAGTTGATTGCTTGGAAACGCTAGCAGTCAGCATTAAGGCAGCAGCTCTCAAGCCTCATGTCCCGCTTCAAATCTAAAGATGATCTGAGTGCAAACCTTTGTCTGGGGAAAATCGGGTAGACTACTTCTCTGCTGCTTTGGCAGGGACATTGCAGCTAGTGTTCCTCTAGTCGGTGACGATCGTCATCGTTTGAGAGCCTCCATTTGGGGAGTAAGGTTAGGTACCCCAGCGCTAACCTAAGACGATCGTTCAGACGAGATCTGATACGCTATCTGTAGAGTAGTTAGATGGACTTAACTCTATCTGTAGAGTCAGATTGCTAAATTTACTTGTGCTTATTCATCTCAATTTGCTCATTCTAGTCTTGCAATCAAGCTAACTTCGGTGCATCTTTGTAGGGCAGTGCAATGATCGCAGCCCAAAGCAAGAGAGTCGATCGCCTCGGCTCACTTTGCTTCATGTCGCCATTTATTGGTAAGGGGTAATGATTCGTGGTCGAAATTACGCTTGAAACGCTTTGGATACAGGTGCTGGAACGCTTGCAGCTTCAGCTCAGCCGCCCTACCTTTGAAACCTGGATCAAAACAGCGATCGCGGAGCAGTTGGATGACAACTGTCTGGTCATTCGCACACCGAATCCCTTTGCCCGTAACTGGCTCCAAAAGTACTACATCAAAACGATTGCGGAAGTGGTGCAGGAAGTGATCGGTCACCCGATTGACATTCACATCACGATCGCCCAGGGCGATGATGCCGCTGAAAGCCCAGAGATGTTCTGGCCCCTCCCTTCCCACGAAAACGTTGCCGAACCAGCCCCACCGAACTCGGCAGCGCCAGTAAACAACGGTGCGCGCAGCGCTCTCAATTCCAAATATGTCTTCTCGCGACTGGTCGTTGGTGCAAATAACCGCATGGCGCATGCAGCGTCGCTAGCAGTAGCAGAATCACCCGGACGCGAATTTAACCCGCTCTTTCTTTGTGGTGGTGTAGGGCTGGGCAAAACGCATCTCATGCAGGCGATCGGGCACTATCGGCTGGAAATCTGCCCCTCGTCGCGCATTGTTTATGTCTCCACTGAGCAATTTACCAATGACTTGATTACTGCCATCCGTAAAGATAGTCGGCAGAGCTTTCAGGAACGTTATCGCGCTGTTGATGTGCTGCTAGTGGATGACATTCAGTTCATTGAAGGCAAAGAATACACGCAGGAAGAGTTTTTTCACACCTTTAACACGCTTCACGAGACAGGTAAGCAGGTTGTGCTGGCATCCGATCGCCCACCCAACCAAATTCCCCGCCTTCAGGAGCGGCTCTGCTCTCGCTTTTCGATGGGCTTGATTGCCGACATCCAACCCCCCGACCTGGAAACGCGGATGGCGATTCTGCAAAAAAAAGCAGAGTACGAGAATATGCGCCTGCCCCGCGATGTGATTGAGTACATCGCCTCTAGCTACACCAACAACATTCGCGAACTAGAAGGGGCGCTCATCCGAGCCGTTGCGTATATTTCCATCTCTGGGCTGCCCATGACAGTGGAAAATATTACCCCAGTGCTGAATCCGCCTGTAGAGAAGGTAGAAGCCTCACCAGAAGCGGTGATTTTAGCGATCGCCGAAACCTTTGATGTGTCTGTCGAAGATCTCAAAGGCAGCTCTCGTCGTCGAGAAATTAGCGTTGCTCGTCAGATTGGGATGTACCTGATGCGGCACCACACCGACTTGAGCCTGCCTAAAATTGGCGAGGAGTTCGGCGGCAAAGACCATACCACCGTCATGTATAGTTGCGACAAAATTTCTCAACTTAAAGAGAATGATCCCAGCATGGCGCAAACCTTACGGCAATTGGGCGATCGCATCAACCACGCCAGCCAAATGCGGAAGTGAAATAGCCATCAGCGGTTAGCAGGTTGACTGCTCCTCCTCAATCTTGCTGGTGGGAAAACTGACGTGCGCCGATGGCCGAGAGTACGATCGCCGAGAGCAGTAGCACGGGAACCACATACCAGGGGAATTGAGCAAAAGGCAAGTAGGCAGCCGCTCGTAGCCCCAGGCTCGTGTAGGTAAGAGGGAGCAGGTACACAACAGTTTTCAGAGCGATCGGTAGCGTCGTAGGGTCAAAAAATGTGGCACCCAAAAACGACATTGGCACAATCACAAAGTTGTTGTAGATGCCGACGCTCTCCAGCGACTTGACATTTAACCCCACGATCACGCCTAGAGCGGAAAAGACTGCACAGTTCAGCACCAACACTAGCAAAAACAGCGGATTCAGGAAACTCCAGACTTTGCCCGTACAGATAATGGCAACCAGAATGACCGAGCCTGCGGTTAGCATCCCGCGCACAATACCTGCCATCATCTTGCCAACGTGCAGCGCCAGTGGATGCACCGGCATCAACAGCATTTCTTCAAAGGTTTTAGTAAAGAGGCGATCGCCGCAAATGGAAAACGTTGTGCCGCCAAAACTAATCACCATTGATGACAGCGCCACCATTCCTGGCAGAATAAACTGCAAGTAATTATCCCCAGCCGATGGCTTCGTCGCGGCATCAAGCGTACTGCCCAACCCCAACCCAAAGCCCACAATGTAGATCAACGGCGACACCAATCCAGAAGCAATGACCTGTACTAACCGCACACGCAAGTCGAGCCAATCACCCCAAAAGACAGTAAGGCAATCGTTCCAAAGCGTCTGTAGTGTTGAGTAGGAAGCAGGCTTGCTGAATGGTACGCGGGTTTGAAGACTCACAAGTTTAACTGATTGATAGCACTCGTCTATTGTGACACCTTGAATGCGCGTCCAAAAGTCTGCGATCGCCCTTATAAAACATAAAACCCGCAAACATAAACGTTTGATCCTGCCACGTTCAAGCAAGTGTTCCTGTGTTTGCATTGCTGTCGTAAAGATTTACTGGCTCTGCCCCTAGGGAGAGGAACCTTCATCGCCATGTTTTTATGCTGGTTTCAGTAGCAAATAAATAAGGAGATGGTTATGACTAAAAAAATTGAAGATTTTCCACAAGAGATTCAACAAAACTTAGTGGATGGTGCACAACAGATTTTTGTCACCGCTTTCAATAGTGCTGTCAGTGATGGCTTAAGCGAAGATGCTGCCACTGAGGTTGCCTGGAACTCGCTTAAGCCCAATTACGAGCAGGGTGCTGATGGAAAATGGCATTTTAGACAGGCGTCAGACACAGGTATCCACAACAAAGCCATCACCACTGGCGGCAATTAAACCGTTTTCTGGCGTTGATCAAAGATGCTGAGTGCCGTATGAAGAACAGCGGTTAATTCTGTGCAGTCTGCTCCTAATTAGCGGCATACTGGGGAGGAAGGACACCTCTTCTTAACGCTTTCCAAACCGGGTCAGACGAGTATGAAACGTAAATCCAGGAACTCCGGCTACGACCGGGATGTCGATCGTGAGTACGATCGCGATTATGACGATTTCGATTCTTCAAAGCAGAAACCAGCTAAATCATCGATCGCGGCACTCTTTAACGCTACTGCTCTCGCAGTATTAGCAGGTGTTTTTATCCTGGGCATTGGGCTTGGGCTTGGCTTTAGCTCTGTTTCCAGCTCGGCTTCCGGTAAGATCGTCACTGCCCTTGACTTGAGCCAGCGAGCACCTAGCCCTGAACTCTGTGCTCAGTTTGGTTCTGCTGCCATTACGATGGATACTCGCGTTTTTGTAACGCTTGATCCGTTGAACGTCTACGTCTCTCAGCCAAGTACCCAACCGGGCTGTGTTCTGCGTACGAACAACTGGTCAATCCTAGAGCAAAAGGGTTTAGTGAAACCTGATCAGGTGCGGGACTGCAAAAACCGTATGAATACCTTTGGCTTCATTGATGCGCTCGAACGAACCCCCCGGATTGATTGCATCTATCAGAATGATGCTGCCAAAAACTTCTTCTTGGACAGCCCTGGTGCTGGCGGGGCCGCTATGCCAGAGAACGAAAAGTACTAAACTTAAGGGCAAAGGCTGACTTCAAAGTGAAAGAGATGGTAGAGGTTGGACAGCTAAAGTCTGCTTCTACCGTCCCTTTTTACGTTGCATACTTCAGGAGCCAGTAGATTTTAAGCAAGAGGCTACCGTTTGGTAAGGGCGAATCTTGCCAAGCTTTTTTCCTCTAGCGGCTAAACTGATTGCTTGCTGAAACTCTCTCTACGAGTCTTTTGTAGAAATTGTCTCAGAGTTTTGTGTGGCTTAGAAGATCAAGTCTTGCGTCAAACGCACCTGAATCAACTCGTCAGGTTGGATCATGGCAGGTTTGGGCGCAGTGATAAATGTAGCTGCTGCACCCGCTGCCGCACCACCGATCGCGCCCAAGCCAGTTGAACCACTAATGGCGCCCAGCACACCACCTGCTAAAACACCAATGCCAGAATTGCGTGCTAAGTCGGTGCCTGCAACCTGACGGCTACCATTTAGCGCTTCAGACTGTGCCATCAGCGGCAGAGTGCGACCTGCTAAAGCGATCGCCTGCGTGACAAATTGGCTGCCTGCGGTTGTTGTTTCAAACCGTCCTGTCACCATACTACCTGCGGGTGCTAGAACGTTGCCAGAGCGGTCGCGCAAATCCGCTTGCAGTACCAGCACTTCTTGCTGCGGGTTGTCGGTACGCAAACTCAGCGCTGACTTGCCGGGATAACGCAGGTTCAAGGGTGTGCCAGCAGGCAGCAAAACATTGGGTGCTGTAGGGTTAAGCGCCTGACGAATCCCTGGCGATTGATTAACCAACGCCAACGGTTGACCACTGACTCTTGCGGCACCAGATGTAACTGGCAGTGGTTGCCCAAAATTGACGATCGGAGTCGGTGCAGGCTTTGTGGGAGCCTGTCTGACTGTACTGG
>DATNQS010000132.1:0-2644 GCA_036703925.1 Candidatus Sericytochromatia bacterium | reverse complement strand
TATGTCACAGTTGATGGCGGGATGTCTGACAATCCACGTCCCATTACCTATCAATCGGTGTATCGGGCGGTGGTGGCAAACCGGATGTCAGCACCGATCACTGAGGCAGTGGCGATCGCCGGTAAACACTGTGAATCGGGCGACATTGTAATCAAAGAAGCTGCTCTCCCGACGACGCAGCCTAATGACTTACTCGTAGTGATGGCAACCGGAGCTTACAATTACAGCATGGCTTCTAACTACAACCGCATTGCTCGACCGGCTGCTGTTTTAGTTCAGGATGGAGAAGCCAGCATCATCCTACAGCGAGAAACGTATCAAGATTTGATTCGACAAGACCGCTTGCCTGAGCGGCTGAAGTAGTGACCACCAGTGAGCGATGATGGCATAACAACGCCTCACTCATGACCTAACACTCGACACGTTGTAGAAGCGCAGGTTAATCCAGATCAATGGGATATCTATGGAGGCAATGGCTGCTGACGACCCCTAGCTGGATGCAGACCCTACCGCTTCTCTTCGTTCAAAACCTCAGGTTTTTCATTGATGTTGGGCTGGTGCTTGCCCTCACCTATATGATGCTGGTCATTATTGGCGAGCGACGTACCCTCTGGATGGTGCGTGGTTTCATTGTGCTGATGCTGGCAGCTGCGCTCAGCAGACGGCTGGAATTGACGTTGCTTAGTTTTGTACTGGGCAATTTAGTGATTGGTTCTGCCGTGGCGATGGCGTTTATTTTGCAATCAGAGTTTCGCCGTTTTTTGGAGCAGATTGGTCGGGGGGAGTTGCTTCAGTTATTCCAATCTTCACGAAGAACCACATTGAAATCTGGTAGTGTCACTGATGAAATTGTCGATGCAGTCAAAGAACTATCGCAAAACCGTATCGGCGCTCTGCTCATTTTAGAAACAGGTATCCCCATTGATGAGCGTGATTTTTCTGTACCAGGAGTGAGGATCAATGCCGAAGTTTCAAAAGAACTGATTCAAACTATTTTTCAAACAACCACCTTATTGCACGATGGAGCTGTTTTAATTCGTGATAACCGTCTGATTGCAGCAGGGGTCATTCTGCCGCTATCAGAGCGTACTGCTTCTCGCCAGTTAGGTACCCGTCATCGAGCTGCCATGGGCATTACCGAACGGGTAGAAAACTGTATTTGTGTGGTGGTTTCCGAGGAAACAGGGTCAATTTCGCTAGCAGAACGGGGTACTCTAAATCGCCCGTTGACCAGCAGTAAACTTAAGGACTTGCTGGGGGCACGCTTTGCCCAAACGGCTGAACGCGATACTGTTGCTCCGAATCTCCGTAGCCTTGTACATCAGCTTGGCACTCAAGTTCTAACGCTAACTGCACGGATTCTGGGTCGGCGGAAGGGTAGAAGTTAGGGTAGAAGAGAGAAGCGAACGATCGCAAGCGTCCGGCTCCTAAGCATTCATCTTTACCGTCTGATCGAACTATCTACATCTAATCGTTTGCTGCTGGGAGAGATTATGACCGTAAAGCCAACTGTTTTGCAAGAGTTGCCTGTTGACCTTGAGCGCGAACGGCTGCCAAGACACGTTGCTGTCATTATGGACGGTAATGGACGTTGGGCAAAGCATCGTGGTCAACCTAGAATTATGGGACATCGGCGTGGTGTCGATGTGTTAAAGGATCTCCTCCGCTGCTGTCGTGATTGGGGCATTCAGGCGCTAACGGCGTACGCATTTTCGACCGAAAACTGGGGGCGACCCTCAGAAGAAGTTGAATTTTTGATGACGCTGTTTGAGCGGGTGTTGCGCCGGGAATTACGAGAGATGGTGCAGGAAAATGTGCAGATTCGCTTTGTAGGCAACCTACAAGCGCTGCCCCAGTCGCTCCAGGAAGAAATTTCCCGCTCGGTTGAGGCAACGCAGCATAACCAGAGCATCCGGTTCACAGTGGCGACAAACTACGGTGGACGGCAAGAAATTCTTCAGGCGTGTCGTGCGATCGCGACTCAAGTACAGCAAGGGCTTCTTCAGCCTGAGCAAATTGATGAAGCCATTTTTGAACGCCATCTCTATACCACTGGCATTTGTGATCCTGACCTGTTAATCCGCACGAGTGGCGAGATGCGGTTGAGTAATTTCTTGCTTTGGCAGATGGCATATGCAGAGCTATATGTAACGGATACGCTATGGCCCGATTTCGATCGTGCGGCGTTTCACCAAGCCTTGAGTGCCTATCAGCAACGCGATCGACGCTTCGGGAAAGTGTAATCCGGCTGTGCTTTCAAAATAGCGACAACCCTTCTAGTTATTAGTCTTCAACCTTGCCTCGCGCTGCCTTGATTTGACCGCGCTTGCTTTTACTATCGAGCCGTTTGCGCTGGGAACTGCGCGTTGGTTTGCTAGGCTTGCGTCGTTTCGGCACGATCGCCACGCTTTTAACTAGCTCTTGCAAGCGCCTTAATGCTTCCTCGCGGTTTTGTTCCTGGCTACGGTGTTCCTGCGCTTTGATGACAATTACTCCATCTTTGGTCAGCCGCTGATCGGTCAACTGCAACAGCCGCTCTTTGTAGCGATCGGGTAGTGAAGAAGCCCCAACATCAAAGCGCAAATGAATGGCGGTTGCCACTTTATTTACGTTCTGGCCGCCTGCACCTTGAGCGCGAATGGCA
>DATNQS010000131.1:0-2415 GCA_036703925.1 Candidatus Sericytochromatia bacterium | reverse complement strand
GAAGAAAGAACTCTGGAGTTTCACCGAAAACCGCATCTCTGTGCGCTTTGAATATGAGTGGCACGATGAAGCGGGTCAATGGTATCGGTCTCACGGCAACGAGCAATGGGAATTTGCTGACAACGGTTTAATGCAGCGCCGCGAAGCAAGTATTAACGATGTGCTGATTCTTGAATCAGCACGCAAGTTTCGCTGGGAACGGACGTGAAAGAGCGGTCAGCCGTCAGTAGTAAAGTTGACTGACTATCAGCGGTTAAGCCTATGTTCACCGCTAATGGACATCATTAGATTTGCTTACGCTGCGGTAGGTCAAATAGTCTCTAAACGTTACTGAGTGGGCAATAACGTTGCCAGTGCTAGACTGGGAGCAAGGCACCTAATCTTTGGCGAGGTCAGCATGAATACAGAGTTCACTCAAGTTTTTGAGTTAACCCTCTCGGAAAAATTGCAACTTTTAGAAGACTTATGGGACAGCATCGCTCAAGTTCCAGAGCAAATTCCCGTGCTTGATTGGCAAAAAGAAGAATTGGCTAAGAGAAAGGCTGCCTACTCGCAGAATCCTAACTTAGGCAGTTCATGGGAAGCAGCCAAGGAGCGCATTCGCAACGGGCAGCATGGTGCTTAGAAATCTCATTGTTCTGCCCGAGGCGGAACAAGATGCAGCCCAGGGTTATGTCTGGTATGAGGATCAGGAGCCTGGCTTGGGCGAAGAGTTCCTTCGTTGTGTCGATGCTTGTATTCAGTTCATCCGGCGAAGTCCAGGGATGTATCAGGTCGTTCACGAAAGCTATCGAAGGGGTGTGGTTCGGCGATTCCCTTACGTTGTTTTCTATGAGTATTCGGATACCGCAGTGATTGTTTATGCAGTTTTTCACTGTTCTCAAGACCCGAAGAAGTGGCGCAGTCGGTTGCTGTAGAAGTAGCCGACGCAGCAGAACAACTCGTTGGAGCCGATCGCTGTTCGTTACGTTGCCAAATCAGCGCTGAGAAAGTCAATAAACTGACGCGCACTGCGACCCGATCGCCCGTTGTGCCGTGTTGCCCACTGAAGCGCCTGGTGTTCCAATGTCTGTGCATCCAGCGTGATGTGGGCTTGCTTGGCAAGATGGTGGATGATCTGCAAATAGGTTTTTTGGTCGGCGGGTTCAAAGGTGAGCGTCAAGCCAAACCGATCGCTAAACGATAGCTTTTCCTGTACCGTATCCCAGGCGTGGATTTCATCGCCATCACTAGGACGAGGGCGATCGCCAAAAAACTCTCGAATCAAGTGTCGTCGATTGGACGTAGCGTACACAACGACATTTTGCGATCGGGCTGTCAGGTTACCTTCCAACACGACCTTTAACGCTTTATAGGCATCTTCATCCTCTTCAAAGGACAAATCATCCACAAAAATGATGAATTTCTGAGGCAGATCCCGCAAGGTTTCTACGATCGCAGGCAAAGCAAACAGATCCGCTTTCGCGACCTCAATCAAACGCAAACCAGCCGCACCATAACGATGTAGCAAACCCTTTACCAACGACGATTTGCCAGAGCCGCGACTGCCGTACAGCAAAATGTGTAGCGCTGGGTAACCGTTCAGCAAAAACGCTGTGTTCTTCAGCAAGGCTTCTTTTTGAGCCTCATAACCGACTAAATCCGTCACTTGCACTGGATCAGGAGTGGCAATACCCACCAACTGTCCTGTCTGCCACCGCAGCGCTTTGTAACGAGCCAACAAGCCCACACCATGCTGACGGTAGTGAGTGGCTAATGGCTCCAGTGCCTCGCCCCAGTGACCGACGGCATCGAGGGCAGATCGTAGCCAGTGCAAATGAGGCGCAGCTTCCTGCTCCCAGGCAACGGGTGCGACGGTAAGATGAGCCGCCACCTTAACGGACTGGCTAAGCTGCTGGCTACTACACGCATACATTTGCTGTAGCACCTGAAGATCATGCCGAGCCGCCGCTATTAAAGCAGGCGCTAAGTCACTCAGATCCGCGCGCTGCACCTGCTGAGTGAAAGGGTTCTCCGCGTTCAACAACTGGGTCAGCAGATAGTCCTGCCAGCTTTGCTGACAGTCTGCCAGGGCGCTAAACCAGTCACCGTATGCTCGCAAACAGTCTATATTTTCGGCTGCTGTATTCCGTTCTGCATGACGAAGGGCTTGCAGCAATGCCAGAAATGCCTGCCCTACGTCGCCCTTGAGCACAGATTGATATACCAGAAGTGCGGCGGCTTGATGCAGGAGCGTTTGAACAGGGGCGATCGCAGGAGTACTCATTAAAAACCGATGAAAGGAAATGTGAACATGACCCTGTTTTAGCTTTCAGCTTTTAGCTTTCAGCCTTAAATCCTACACTGACCGTCGATCGCTGACTGCTGACCGCTGACCACTGACCGCTAATTAGCAGCCTCACTAGCAGATTCAAT